>NZ_JBEYER010000112.1:0-21862 GCF_040634005.1 Micromonospora sp. NPDC007271 | reverse complement strand
TCGCGCTGGCGGCGGTGGCGATCGCCATGTCCGGCTTCACCACCGCCGCGCTCTTAACGTTTCTCATACGACGATTTATCGTTGGGTGCAAGAATATGGCAAACTACTCTATCAAATTTGGGCACCTGCTGGGCGGGCTGCAACGCGCCGATCTTGCACTTTCGGCCCTGGCGAAGCGGACAAAAACCGCGACTCGAGGGCCGAAAGTGCAAGATCGCGGAAGGGGGGAGGGGGAGGGTGCGGGGAGGGGGTTAGCCGAGGATGAGGTCGGGGTCGGGGGTGGGGGTTGGGGTGGGGGCGGGGATCTTGTACTCCTCGGTGAGGGTGGTCATCGGGCCGGGCCAGGTGGCCTGGGCGACCTCGATCGGCTTGCGGTGGGCGTCGTACGCGATGTGCAGCAGGTGCAGCACCGGGGTGTCCGGCCGGATCTGAAGGGTCTCCGCCTCCTCCCGGCTGGGCTGGCGGGCGCTGATCGTGTCGGTCGCCGTGACGTACCGGCGGCCGGTGACCTCCTCGGCCTCCTGGTAGAGCGGGCGGCCGAACGCCTCAGCCCGTTCCAGGGTGGTGCCGGCGGTGTCGGCGGGCAGGAACCAGGAGGCGCCCACCTCGACCGGTGACTCGTCGGTGCGGACCAGGTGTCGCCGGCAGAGCAGCTCGGTGCCGTCGGGTACGCCGAACGCGTCGGCCACCTCGGGCGGGGCGGGGGCCCGGCCGACGGAGACGAGCTGCTGCTTGTACCGGGCGGCCAGGTCGGTGTGGTAGCCACGGAAGCCGCCGTACCGGCCGCGGGAGAGCCGGTTGAGCCGGCGCCGGGTGCCCCGGACGTACGTACCGGAGCCGGGTTTGGTGATCAGGATGCCCTCGACCCGCAGCTGGTCGACGGCGCGCTGCACGGTCTGCTTCGCGACGCCGAACATCTCCGCGATGGCCGGGATGGACGGCAGCCGTTCGCCCGGTCCCCAGTCGCCGCGACGCACCTGGGCCTTGAGCTGCGCGGCGATCTGCCGGTGGGGGAACTCGGCCGCGCCCGGGTTGATCTGCATGCTCGCCTCCTCACGACAGCTAGGTTCCTAGGATGCCGTAGCGGGTGTGTCCCCGCCACCCCGAATCCGAAAAACCGGACCCCGGCGGATTCCGGGGCCCGGCAGGCGAGCGGTTACCAGGAGCCGGCGGTCGGACCGGCGGAGCCGCCACGGCGGCGCAGGTACTTCTCGAACTCCTGGGCGATCTCGTCCCCGGTCAGCGGGGTGATGCCGGCGTCACCGACCCGCTCCTCCAGTTCGCGGACGTACTCGCCCAGCTCGGCGTCCTGCTCGGCGGCGCTGCGCACCCGCCGTTCCCACTCGGCCGCCTCCTCGGCCAGATCGGCCATCGGCACCGGCAGGTCGAGCACCTCCTCGACCCGGTGCAGCAGGGCCAGAGTGGCCTTGGGGCAGGGCGGGTTGTTGGCGTAGTGCGGTACGTGCACCCAGAACGACACCGCGTCGACCTCGGCCCGGGTGCAGGCGTCGTGCAGCACGCCGACGATGCCTGTCGGCCCGTCGTAGCGGGTGGGGGTGAGCTGGTAGCGCTTGGCGGCGTCGACGTCCGAGGCGCTGCCGCTGATCGGCAGCGGCCGGGTGTACGGCACGTCGGCCAGCAGCGCGCCGAGCAGCACCACCCGCTCGACCTCCAGGCTGTGGCAGATCTCCAGCACCTGCTCGCAGAAGGTGCGCCAGCGCATGCTCGGCTCGATGCCGCGGATCAGCACCACGTCCCGCTCGGTGCCCGCCGGGCTGGCCACCATGAAGCGGGTGGTCGGCCACTCCACCCGGCGGGTCTCGCCGTCGGCCATGGTGATGGTGGGTCGGCTCACCTGGAAGTCGTAGAAGTCCTCCGGGTCCAGCTCGGCCACCTGCCGGGCCTGCCAGACCTGCTCCAGGTGCTCCACCGCCGCGGTGGAGGCGTCCGCGGCGTCGTTCCAGCCCTCGAAGGCCGCGATGGCGACCGGGGAGCGCAGCACCGGCAGTCCGTCGAACTCGGTCACGCCGTCACCCCACCCCGTTCGTCGGGAGCGCCGCCGGGTCGCCGCCCGGGGGTCCGCCCGCCTACGGCAACTCCAGCTCGGCGGGCGGCCATAATTCGGCCTCCGCGCCGTTGGGCGGCGCTCCGGACCGAATGATGGCCGGTCTGACGCCGCGCCGCGACCTGGAGCCGTCGCACGATCGCGTCCCTGATGTCCCTCACGTCCGTCAGCCTACGTGCCGGCGCGCGGCCCGGCCCGTCGGCCGCGCCGGTCGACGGGGCGGTCCACGCGGCCGAACGGGACGAAAGGTGCGAGGTGCTCCCGCTCACAGTATTTGGGAAGGGTATGTTGCGGTGGCCCCGGCGATGAGACACGGCATTAACCTGGCTTCGTGCGGACTTCGGTGCTCGATGTGCTGGCGGAGCGGATCCTCATCGCCGACGGGGCGATGGGGACGATGCTCCAGGCGGCCGACCTGACCCTGGACGACTTCGACGGGCTCGAGGGCTGCAACGAGATACTCAACCTGACCCGGCCGGACGTCGTCCGCAGCGTGCACGAGGCGTATCTGGCGGCGGGGGCGGACTGCGTCGAGACCAACACCTTCGGCGCCAACCTGCCGAACCTCGCCGAATACGGCATCGCCGAGCGGATCCGGCAGCTGTCCGAGGCGGGGGCGCGGCTGGCCCGGGAGGCGGCCGACGCGTACGCCACGCCCGAGCAGCCCCGCTTCGTGCTCGGTTCGATCGGCCCCGGCACCAAGCTGCCCACCCTCGGCCACGCCACGTACGCCTCGCTGCGCGACGCGTACCAGCAGAACGCCGCCGGCCTGATCGAGGGCGGCTCGGACGCGCTGATCGTGGAGACCTGCCAGGACCTGCTCCAGGTCAAGGCGGCGGTGATCGGGTCCAAGCGGGCGATGGCCGAGCTGGGGCGGCGGGTGCCGATCATCTGCCACGTCGCCGTCGAGACCACCGGCACCATGCTGCTGGGCAGCGAGATCGGGGCGGCGTTGACCGCGATCGAGCCGCTCGGGGTGGACCTGATCGGGCTCAACTGCTCGACCGGCCCGGCGGAGATGGGCGAGCACCTGCGCTACCTGTCCCGGCACTCGCGTATCCCGCTGTCGGTGATGCCGAACGCCGGCCTGCCCGTGCTGACCGCCGAGGGGGCGTACTTCCCGCTCACGCCGGTCGAGATGGCCGACGCCCTGGAGCAGTTCGTCGACGAGTACGGCGTGTCCCTGGTGGGCGGCTGCTGCGGCAGCACGCCGGAGCACATCCGGGTGCTGGTGGAGCGGCTGCGCGGGAAGCGGCCGGTGGTTCGCGAGCCGCGGCCGGAGGCGGGGGTCTCGTCGATCTACCACCACGTGCCGTTCGCCCAGGACGCCAGCGTCCTGATGGTGGGGGAGCGGACCAACGCCAACGGCTCGAAGGCGTTCCGCGAGGCGATGCTCGCCGGCGACTGGCAGGCCTGCGTGGAGATCGCCCGCGGCCAGGCCCGGGACGGCTCGCACCTGCTGGACCTCTGCGTCGACTACGTCGGCCGCGACGGCACGCGGGACATGCGGGAGCTGGCGGGCCGCTTCGCCACCGCCTCCACCCTGCCGATCATGCTGGACTCCACCGAGCCCGCGGTGATCGAGGCCGGGCTGGAGATGCTCGGCGGGCGCTGCGTGGTCAACTCGGTGAACTTCGAGGACGGCGACGGTCCGGACTCCCGCTACGCCCGGGTGATGCCGGTGGTCAGGGAGCACGGCGCCGCGGTGGTCGCGCTGCTCATCGACGAGGAGGGCCAGGCCCGCACCCGGGACTGGAAGGTACGCGTCGCGGCGCGGCTGATCGAGGATCTGACCGGCCGGTGGGGGCTGCGCCGGGAGGACATCCTCATCGACGCGCTGACCTTCCCGATCGCCACCGGTCAGGAGGAGACCCGCCGCGACGGCATCGAGACCATCGAGGCGATTCGGGAGATCGCCACCCGCTACCCGGGGGTCAACTTCACCCTGGGCATCTCCAATGTCTCCTTCGGGCTGAATCCCGCCGCCCGGCAGGTGCTCAACTCGGTCTTCCTGCACGAGTGCGCGCAGGCCGGGCTGACCTCGGCGATCGTGCACGCCAGCAAGATCCTGCCGATGTCGAAGATCGCCGACGAGCAGCGCGAGATCGCCCTCGACCTGATCTACGACCGCCGCCGCGACGGCTACGACCCGGTGCAGCGGTTCATCGAGATCTTCGAGGGCGTCGACGCGGCGTCGGCGCGCGCCACGCGGGCCGAGGAGTTGGCCGCGCTGCCGCTGGCGGAGCGGCTCAAGCGCCGGATCATCGACGGCGAGCGCAACGGGCTGGAGGCCGACCTGGACACGGCCATGGCCGAGGGGCGTACGCCGCTGTCCATCATCAACGACCTGCTGCTGGACGGCATGAAGGTGGTCGGTGAGCTGTTCGGCTCCGGCCAGATGCAACTGCCGTTCGTGCTCCAGTCCGCCGAGGTGATGAAGACCGCGGTGGCCTACCTGGAGCCGCACATGGAGAAGACCGACGACGACGGCAAGGGCCGCATCGTGCTCGCCACCGTCAAGGGCGACGTGCACGACATCGGCAAGAACCTGGTCGACATCATCCTGTCCAACAACGGCTACGAGGTCGTCAACATCGGCATCAAGCAGCCGATCAACGCGATCCTCGAGGCGGCCGAGCAGCACCGCGCCGACGCGATCGGCATGTCCGGGCTGCTGGTCAAGAGCACGGTCATCATGAAGGAGAACCTCGCCGAGATGGCCGCGCGCGGGGTGGCGGCGCGCTGGCCGGTGCTGCTCGGCGGGGCGGCGCTCACCCGGGCGTACGTCGAGGACGACCTGCGGTCGATGTTCCCCGGCCAGGTGCACTACGCCCGCGACGCGTTCGAGGGGCTGTCCCTGATGGACCGGGTGATGGCCGCCAAGCGGGGCGGCGCGCCGGTGATCGACCCGGAGCGGGAGGCGGCCCTGGCGGCCCGCCGGGAGCGGCGGGAGCGGCAGCGGGCGATGGTGCGCGAGGCGCTGCCGGAGCTGGACGACGCCTCGGTCCGCTCCGACGTGGCCGTTGACGTGGCGGTGCCGAAGCCGCCGTTCTTCGGCACGCGGGTGGTCAAGGGGGTGCCGCTGGCCGACTACGCGGCGCTGCTCGACGAGCGGGCCACCTTCCTCGGCCAGTGGGGGCTGCGCGGTGCCCGCGGCGGCAAGGGCCCGTCGTACGAGGAGCTGGTGGAGACCGAGGGCCGGCCGCGGCTGCGGTACTGGCTGGACCGGCTGATCGCCGACCAGGTGCTCGAGGCGGCCGTGGTGTACGGCTACTTCCCGGCGTACTCGGAGGGCAACGACCTCGTGGTGCTGGACGAGAACGGGCACAGCGAGCGGGCCCGGTTCTCGTTCCCGCGGCAGCGGCAGGAGCGGCGGCTGTGCCTGGCCGACTTCTTCCGCCCGAAGGGCGACGAGCTGGACGTGGTGGCGTTGCAGCTGGTCACCGTCGGGCAGCCGATCAGCGAGTACACGGCGAAGATGTTCGCCGGCAACGAGTACCGCGACTACCTGGAGGTGCACGGTCTGTCGGTGCAGCTCACCGAGGCCCTCGCCGAGTACTGGCACCGGCGGATCAGGTCCGAGCTGATCCTGCCGGGTGGCCGTACCATCGCCGACGACGACCCGGCGGATCTGGCCGGTCTGCTGCGCACCGACTACCGCGGCTGCCGGTACGCGTTCGGCTACCCGGCCTGTCCGGATCTGGAGGACCGGGCGAAGATCGTGGAGCTGCTCGGCGCCGAGCGGATCGGGGTGCAGCTGTCGGAGGAGTTCCAGCTGGTGCCGGAGCAGGCGACGGACGCGATCGTGGTGCACCACCCGGAGGCGAGCTACTTCAACGCCAAATAGGCGGCGCACGTGCAGGTGCGTATAGGCCCAAAGAGTGAGGCCGGGATCGCCGTGGCCTAATGTCGAAGCGGGTGGCCACGGCATGGTTGTGTTTGGGCCGGTTGATCCCGCACTCGACGGTGTGCCGCTGTTGGTAGAGGTGTGGGTCGAAGGCTGGTGGCCGGCCGCCCTTGGATCCCTTGGCCCGTCGGTGGGCGTCCTGGTCGGCCTTGCTCGGGATGGTCGCGGCGATCCCACGCCGGGGTCCAACGCCCATCGGTGATGTTCGTTGAGTGGGTGGGTGGCAATGGAGAGCTTCAGGTCCTGGGACGGCACCGAGCTGGCGTACCGCGTCGTCGGCTCCGGGCCGCCGTTGGTGTGCGTGCCCGGCGGCCCCGGGCAGGCGGTGGAATACCTGGGCGAGCTGGGCGGGCTCAGTCGCAGCCGTACCCTGATCCTGTTGGACAACCGGGGGACGGGAGCGTCGCGCGTTCCCGCCGACCCCGCCACCTATCGGGTCGACCGCCTCGTTGACGACGTGGAAGCACTGCGACGGCACCTGGGCCTCGACCGGATGGACCTGTTCGGGCATTCGGCCAGCGGCGGGATCTGCCTGCTGTACGCCGCTCGCTACGCGGCGCGGCTGACCCACCTGGTGCTGGTCGCGCCGTCGCTGCGGGTGGTCGGGTTGCCCTCGGACCTCGATGTGGACAGCGTGCTGGCCGGGCGGGCGCACGAGCCGTGGTACGCCACCGCGGTGGCGGCGCTGCACGCCGAGCCGACGACGCCGGAGGAGCAGCAGCGGTACCGGTGGGAGGCGGCGCCGTTGTTGTACGGCAGGTGGAGCGCCGGGGCTCAGGCGCAGGCGGCGGCCGAGCCTGCCCAGTTCGCGCCGGCCGCCACCGACGGCTTCTACGCGGGGTTCGAACCCGATCCGGAGCTGCCCGCCCGGCTGGCTGAGCTCAGCGTCCCGACCCTGCTGCTGGCGGGTGAGCACGACATCTGGCCGACCGTGGCGGCGGTGCGGCAGCTCGCCGCTCTGTTCGGCACGGCCGAGCTGGCGGTGCAGCCGGGCAGTGGTCATTTTCCCTGGGTCGACGATCCGGCGGTGTTCGCGTCGTCGGTGGAGGCGTTCCTGGCCGGATGACGGACCCGCGGGCGCCTGCCGGGGCCGCACCATGAACAGGTGCGAATGAGGCGGGTCGTCGGGTGGCTCGGTCTGGCCGCGCACCTGGCCGTCGGGTTCTGGTACGCGGCGAGCGGCCTGGTGGTGCCGGGCTGGGCGCTCGCGGGGCTGCTGGTGGTGTGGGCGGTGCTGCTGGTGCGGCGGCGGCCGGCGCTGGTGCCGTTGGCACCGTTGTCGGCGGTGCTGGTCTGGCTGGCGGTCGTCTCGGCCGGTGGCGCCTGGCTGGGCTGGACGGCCTGACGGGCCGGCCCAGGGTGGGCCGGCCCGAAGCGACCCCGTTCAGTACGCGTAGGTGACCGAGATGGTGCTGTTGGGGCAGCTGTTCGCCCAACTGGTCAGGGCGTTCTTCTCCGCGCTGTCGACGGTCAGCCGCCAGCGGATCTTCACGGCGACCCACTCGTTGAGGTAGCGGCAGCGGGCGGAGGCGTACGGGGGCATCCAGGTGGCCGGGTCCTGGTCGCCCTTGGCCTGGTTGACGTTGTCGGTGACGCCGGCCAGGGCGCGGGAGTCGCCGAGATCGTTGGCGTACGCCTGGCGGCGGCTGGTGGTCCAGTTTCGGGCGCCGGAGTCCCAGGCCTCGGCCAGGGGGACCATGTGGTCGATGTCGACGTCGCTGGTGAGGGTCCAGTAGGCGTTGTCGTAGTAGGAGTACCAGCGACCACCGGAGAGGGTGCAGGTGCCGCTGATGGTGGGCTTGGTGACGGCCTCGGCGATGAGAACCTCGTTGCGGGTGTTGCAGCCGTTGCCGTCGGCGTCGATCCAGTGCGGGAACAGGTCGCGGCTGTAGCCGGTGCGGACCTCGCTGGCGACCGGCAGGCTCGCCACCGCGGTGGTGAGGGGGGCCGAGTAGCTGGCGGCCCAGGCGGGCTGGGTGAGGCCGAGGGTGGCGGCCACGGTCGCGGCGAGGCTGATGGCCGTTGCGCGCAGGGTTCGGTTCATGATGCTCCGTCCGGTGGGGGTGACTGCATCTATATAGACCCGCATGGAAGTAACGGTCTAGATCAATTTCCGTGAACGGCGGATGAGAGGCGGGCGTACCCTGTCCGCCGCCGCACCCCGGGGCCGGCGGACCCGCCGCGTCGACCGCGGCTCGAGCTGCCCTCCAGCACCCGCCGGAGACTGGGCGCGTCGTCCCCACGTCTCGGTGTCGAGCGGTCGGGCGGGGGTATGCGCACGACGTGCACCCTGAACAGGTCACAAGATGCGGGCGCCGAGAGGCGCTGGCGAGGATAGGGTGACGAGGGAAGGGGACGACGATGGCCGAGGACACGCCAGCCAAGGTCCGGCCGGCCACGCCCACGATCGTCGGCGTGCCAGCCGACTCTCCCGAGGAACCGCCGAGCAGCCTCGACCTGTGGGCCCGGGCCCAGGTGCTGCACCGCTGCTTCGGCGACGACGACGGAGAGCCACACATCATGCGCGGCTTGGACTGAGGTAGGCCGCGTCTCTCAGGTCGGCGGGCGGCCCGCCGACCTGGACGCGTGCGAGCCACCAGTTCAGACGCGACGTATCGGCAGGTCGGTCAGCCCAGGCGGGCCGCGCGGGAGTGCAGGTAGCGCTGCTGGGCCACGTTCATCGAGCGGCGGGCCGCCGCCAGGTACGCCTGCCGCGCCGCGTCCGCCTCCCCGGCGAGTTCGAGCAGGTGGGCGCGGGCGGCGTACCGGCGGGGGTCCTCGGCGACCCGGCGGTCGGCGCCGAGCGCGTCCAGCAGTGCCAGCCCGGCCCGGGGCCCACGGGCCATGGCCACCGCGACGGCGTGGTTGAGCCGGACCACCGGGTTGTCGTGCAGGGCCAGCAGCATCTCGTACAGGGCGACGATCTGCGGCCAGTCGGTGGCCTCGACGCTGGGGGCCTCGTCGTGCAGGGCGGCGATCGCCGCCTGGAGCTGGTACGGGCCGACCGCGCGGCGGGGCAGCGCGGCGCCGACCAGGCGGATGCCCTCGGCGATCTGCTCGCCGCGCCAGCGGCGCCGGTCCTGCTCGGCCATCGGCACCAGGGACCCGTCCGGTCCGGTCCGGGCCGGGGTACGCGCGTCGGTGAGCAGCATCAACGCCAGCAGCCCGGTGGCCTCCGGGTCGTCGGTACGGCGGTGCAGCAGCCGGGCCAGCCGGATCGCCTCGGCGCGCAGGTCGGTGCGGTGCAGTTGCTCGCCGGCGGTGCTCGCGTACCCCTCGTTGAAGATCAGGTAGAGCACGTGCAGCACGGTGTCGAGGCGGGCGGCGCGCTCCTCGCCGGCGGGCACCGCGAACGGCAGGCCGCTGTCGCGGATGCGCTGCTTGGCCCGGGTGATCCGCCGGGTCATGGTGGCCTCCGGCACCAGGAACGCCCGGGCCACCTCGGCGGTGCTCAGCCCGCCGACCGCCCGCAGGGTGAGCCCGATCTGCCCGGCCGGCGGCAGCGACGGATGGCAGCAGAGGAAGAGCAGGATCAGTGAGTCGTCGGCGTCGACCGGTGGGCGGTCGGCGGGCGGGGCCAGCCACCGGTCGGCCGGGAGCTGGCGGGCGACGGTGTCCTCGCGGCGGCGGCGGGCCTGTTCGGCGCGGAGCAGGTCGGTCAGTCGGCGGGACGCGACGGTGATCAGCCATGCCTTCGGGTCGTCGGGCGGGCCGGTGTCGGGCCATCGGGTGGCGGCGGCGAGCAGCGCCTCCTGGGTGGCGTCCTCGGCGGTGTCGAAGTGCCCGTACCGGCGCACGAGCGCGCCGAGGACCTGCGGCGCCAGGGCGCGCAGCAGGTCCTCGACGGCTGGGTCGGCCACCGGTCAGCCCTGGAGCTCCTCGACGCCGTCCAGGACCGGGCGCACGTCGACGTACTCGCCCTCGGCGTCGGGGTTGACGAACCGGGCGGCGATCTCGGTGGCGCGGTCGAAGCTGGCGCACTCGACCAGGGTGTAGCCGGCGAGCACCTCCTGGGTCTCGGCGTACGGGCCGTCGGTGACCACGGGCGCGCCGCCGCGCAGCCGGACCCGGCGGGCGTGCACGGGGGCGGTGAGGCCCTGCGCGTCGACCAGTTCCCCGGACTCGGCCAGCTCCTTGTGGACGGTCTCCATGTGGGCGTGCATCGCAGCGAGCTGCTCGGGGCTCATCGGCGGCCGGTCGCCGGGCCGCCCGGCCATGGCGTCGTAGTCCTGCTGGCTGCCGTAGAGCATGATCAGATACTTCACGGTGTCTCCTCTCGGCCGGCGCTGGTCGCGCCGCTCACCGGGGACGTCGGAGCCGGCCGGCCGCCCCGGACACCAGCGTAGGAGCGGATCAGTCCACCCGGCCGGAGGCGAGCAACGCGGCCGTGGGCAGGGCGAGGGCCCCGTCGGCGTCCCGGTAGCGGGCGCTGAGCCGGTCGTATTCCTGCCGGATGCGCTCGCGCGCGGCGGCGGGCTGCCGCCACATCACCAGGCCGATGCTGCCGATGCCGGCCGCCGGGCCGGCCCACCAGTTCTCCGGATCGGTACGGTGCTCCCAGGCCACGGTCGCGCACCGGACATCGGTCAGCCCGGCCGCCGTCAGCAGCCCGGTCAGGCCCGCCTCGGTGCGCGGGAAGTCCCGCTCCGGTGCCAGCCGGGGCAGGTCTGCCGGCGTCGCGACCCCGGCGGCGGCGACCGCCTCGCCCCAGAGCCGTTGCAGCGGCGGGTGCGGGGACGGCCAGATGGTGACCGCCACCCGGCCGCCGGGGCGGACCACCCGGCGCAGCTCAGCCAGTCCAGCGGCCGGGTCGCCGACGTGGTTGAGCACGAAGTTGGCCACCGCCGCGTCGAACCCGCCGGCCGGGAACGGCAGGTGCGGCAGCACGGCCTGCCGGATCTGTGCGGCCGGAGCGTTGCGCCGCGCCGCGTCAAGCATGGTTGCTTCCGCGTCGACCGCCACCACCTCGGCACCGCGTGCGAGGGCCGCCGCCGCGACCGTGCCCGGTCCTGTCCCGACGTCGACAACTCGCCGTCCGGCCCGCACCGCCGCCGAATCCAGCAGTGCCTCCGCGGGATACGCGCACAGCCGGCCGAAGCTGCGCTCGTATGCCTCGGCCCGCCCCGCCCACCGGGACCGTTCGTGCGCGTCGAAGTCGGTGTCGATCATGACGGGCAGCGTAGGCGCTGCCGGTGACTTCCGGGGGTGCGCGGTTCTACCGTGGGGTCATGACGACACCTCTGGTGGCGCTGGCCATGTCTGCCGTGGTCGTGGCGGCGGCCGGCGGGTACGTCGCCTGGCGCGACCGGCGGCGGGCCACGTCGGACGAGGACCGCACGGCGGCCCGCGAGGCCACGGCCCGCCAGCACCGGTACGAGGCCGAGCGGCACGGTGCCCAGGCCGACACCGTCCGCCGCGGCCAGAACAGCGCCAGCGGCTTCTGACCGCATCATCCGCGAACGGACCGGCGGCATCGCGGCGGCCCCGGCCACCCGGCCGATCCTCGGCGAGGTACGTGATCATGGGTGGGCACCATCGGTGCGCGGTCCGCTGCGGGCTGAGCTGATGCGGTAGGTCACCCGCGCCGGGTGGGCCGATCGGCGGCCCGGGCGCGGCTGCGAGGATCCGTGGGTACGCCCACCGGAGGAGGCCCCCGCTGAGCAGCAACCACCCCGCCGCCGTGCTCTTCGACATGGACGGCACCCTGGTCGACAGCGAGAAGCTGTGGGATGTCGCGTTGCAGGAGTTGGCCGCCGTCTACGGCGGCACCCTCTCCGACACCGCGCGCAAGGCGATCATCGGCACCAGCATGGCCGACTCGATGCGGATTGTGCACGACGACCTCGGCCAGCCGGAACGGGACCCGCAGGCCAGCGCGGAGTGGATCAACGCGCGGATCCTGGAGCTGTTCCGCACCGGGCTGCGCTGGCGGCCGGGCGCGCTGGCGCTGCTGCGGGCGGTCCGCGCGGCGGGCATCCCGACCGCCCTGGTCACCTCCAGCGGCCGGCCGTTGGTCGAGGTCGCCCTGGACACCCTCGGCCGGGACAGCTTCGACGTGGTGGTGTGCGGGGACGAGGTGGGCGCGGCCAAGCCGCACCCGGAGCCGTATCTGACCGCCGCCCGGCTGCTCAACGTGCCGATCGAGCGGTGCGTGGCGATCGAGGACTCGTCGACCGGGGTGGCCAGCGCGCTGGCGGCCGGGGCGGCCGTGCTGGCCGTACCGGCCGAGGTGCCGCTGCCGCCGACCGACGGCGTACACCAGCTGGAGAGCCTGACCGGGGCGGACCTGGAGCTGCTCGCGGCGCTGCTGGCCGACGCCCGCTGATGGAAGGGCTCCTTGTCAACGCCCGGCGTTGACAAGGAGCCTTCCTTTCACTCGTGGGCGATGGCGCCCAGCACGTTGATCCGGGCGGCGCGGATCGCCGGCAGGATCGCGGCGGCCACCCCGACGATCGCGGCCAGGCCGAGCATGACCGCCATCCGGCCCCAGGGCAGGACCAGGTCGCCGATCCCGTCGTCCGCTAGCGCCCGGACCACGGCGGCGCCGAGGCCGCTGCCGACGGCGACGCCCAGCAGCGCGCCGAAGACCGAGATCACCACCGCTTCGACGGTGACCATGCCCATGGTCTCCGCCCGGCGCAGCCCGATCGCCCGCAGCAGGCCCAGCTCCCGGGTGCGTTCCAGCACCGACAGCGCCAGCGTGTTCACGATGCCGAGCACCGCGATCACGATGGCCAGCGCCAGCAGGATCTGGATCATCTTGAGCAGCGCGTCGAGCGAGCCGGCCTGCTGCTTGATGAAGGCGTCCCGGTCGGCCACCGACACCTCGGGGGAGTCCGCGAGCAGCCGCTCCAGCTGCGGCTGGACGTCGGCCACCCGGGCGCCCGGGGCGAGCTGCACGAAGCCCTGGATCGGCTGGGGGATGGCGAAGTCGCGGGCCGCCTGCGGGGGCAGCAGCATCGGGCTGATCAGGGGCGAACTCTCGTAGATGCCGCTGACCGTGTAGGTGCGGGCGTCGCCGCGGGACAGCTGCACCGTCACCGTCGAGCCGACCGAGACCCCACGGGACTTGGCGGCGTCGGAGCTGAACAACATCTGGTCCGGGCCCAGCCGGCTGATGTCGCCGGCGGTGGCCTTCGCCTCGAACATCCGCTCCAGCGCGGCCACGTTGCTGGACGCGCCCACCCGGGTGCGTTCCCCGTTGACCACGGCCATCTCGACGTACTCGCCGTCGACCATCTGCACGCCGGGCAGCGCGGCCGCCCTGTCCAGCACGGCCGGGTCGAAGCTCGGCGGCCGTGGGCCGCTCTGCACCCCGGCGATCACCAGCTCGGCCTGGACGGTGTCCTTCGCCAGCCCGCTGATGCTCTGCTTCGCCGAGCCCAGGATCACCGTCACCCCGGTGACCAGGGCGATGCCGACCATCAGGGCGGCGGCGGTGATCGCCGTGCGGCGGGGGTTACGCCCGGAGTTGAGCCGCCCCAGCTTGCCGGGCACCGACCAGGCGAAGATCGCCCCCAGCAGGGAGACCACCGGGCGGCTGATCAACGGGGTCAGCAGCGCCACGCCGATGAAGGCGAAGAGCACGCCGGCCAGGATGGTGGGCAGGGTCCGGCCATCGGCGTCGCGGGTGAGCCCGAGGAAGAGCAGCGCGGCGCCGACCGCGGTGACCAGCGCCCCGGCCACCGTGATCCGGGTCAGCGGCCGGTCTGGGGTGGCCACGTCCTGCATCGCCGCGATCGGCGGGATCCGGGACGCGCGCAGCGCCGGCAGCAGCGCCGCCAGCACGGTGATCACCAGGCCGACCGCGAACGCGCCGATCACCGCCGCCGCCGGTACGCCGATCCCGGCCAGGGTGAGCCCCCCGGCCAGGCTGCCGAAGACCCACGCCAGCAACGCGCCGATGCCGATGCCGGCGGCCAGGCCGAACACCGAGGCGATCAGGCCCACCGCGATGGCCTCCAGCACCACCGAGCCGATGATCTGCCGGCGGCTCGCCCCGACGGCCCGCATCAGGGCCAGCTCACGGGTCCGCTGCGCGACGACGATCGAGAAGGTGTTGAGGATCAGGAACGTGCCGACCAGCAGCGCCACCGCCGCGAAGCCGAGCAGGATCCGGTTGAAGAAGGACAGCGCCGTCTTGAGGCCCTGCGCGGCCTCGGTGGAGAGCTGCTCGCCGGTCTTGACCACGTACCCGTCACCCACGGCGGCGGCCACCGTGTCGCGCAGCGACTCGTCGGAGACCCCGCCGGTGGCCTTGACCGTCACGCCGTTGAAGGTGTTCGGCTCGCCCAGCATCAGCCGCTGCGCCACCGGGGTGGTGAACATGATCTCGCTGCTGCCGCCGATCGAGTCGCGGCCGCCGCTGTAGCCGAAGATCCCGACGATGGTGAACTCCTGCTTCGGCTCCAGGGGCGTGAGCACCCCGACCCGGTCGCCGAGCTTCACCCTTCCGGCGGTCGCGAGCCCCTGGTTGATGACGATCTCGTCGTCGGCCCGCGGTTCGTGCCCCTCCCGCAACCGCACCTGCTCGGACTCGCCGGTCCAGTTCTCGCCCAGCTGCGGCGGACCGAGCGAGGCGACCGCCTTGCCGTTGCTGCCGATCAGCCGGGCCCCGTCGGCAACGACCACGCCGGTGGCCGACGCCACCCCGGGCACCGCGCGGACCTTGTCCACCGTCCCCGCCGGGAACGGGGGCGACATCTGCTCGCCCTCCATCTCCGACACGGCGATCTTCGGCTTGGCCGCGACGTTGACGTCCACCCCCTCGTACGCGTCCGCGAAGATCGCGTCGAAGGAGCGGCCGAGGGTGTCGGTCAGCACGAACGCGCCGGAGACGAACATCACCCCCAGCACGACCGCCAGGCCGGAGAGGATCAGCCGCAACTTCCGGGCCAGCAGGCTCTTCAGCGTCGCCCGGATCATCAGCCGGTCACCTCGGCCGGGGCGTCGAGCTTCTTCATGGTGTCCAGCACCGTGTCGGCGGTCGGCTCGATCAGCTCGGACACGATCTGCCCGTCGGCGAGGAACACCACCCGGTCGGCGTACGCGGCAGCGGTCGGGTCGTGGGTGACCATCACGATCGTCTGGCCGTGCTCGCGGACCGAGTTGCGCAGGAAGTTCAGCACCTCGGCGCCGGAACGGGAGTCCAGGTTGCCGGTCGGCTCGTCCGCGAAGATCACCTCGGGGCGGGCGACCAGGGCCCGCGCGCACGCGACCCGCTGCTGCTGGCCGCCGGAGAGCTGCGCCGGGCGGTGCCCGAGCCGGTCCCGCAGGCCGACCGTCTCGATCACGGTGTCGTACCAGGCCGGGTCCGGCCTGCGGCCGGCGATCGACATCGGCAGCAGGATGTTCTCCTGCGCGGTGAGCGTGGGCAGCAGGTTGAACTGCTGGAAGATGAAGCCCACCTTGTCCCGGCGCAGCTTCGTCAGCCCGGCGTCGTTGAGGCCGGTCACCGTCGTCTCGCCGATCGCGACCGTGCCCCGGGTCACCGAGTCCAGGCCGGCCAGGCAGTGCATCAGCGTCGACTTGCCCGACCCGGACGGGCCCATGATCGCGGTGAACCGGCCCCGCTCGAACTCGGCGGTCACCCCCCGCAGCGCGGTTACCTGGGCCTCACCGCTGCCGTACACCTTCCACACGTCATACGCCCGGGCCGCGGCCTGCGCCTGCTGGCCTATCGTCGCGGTCACGTCATCTACCTCTTCCGTCTCACCTGCGGATCCGCACCGCCCCCGCTGGCCGGTGCGGCAGTTCTCATCCTCGGTGCCGCCGCCCGGAAATCCGTCCGACCCGGGGCGGAGCCGCCGCCGGAAATCGCGATGGGGGGCACCCCCGAGACCGGCTCAGGGTCCTCCCTGACCCTGCGGCCGGCACGGTGCCGTCGATGCTGGAACATCACGTCGCGTCATGGTCAACCCTGGCGCGCCGCCGGTGGTCACGGTAGGTGACCGCCGCCACCTCCGTCCGTCGCTCAGGCGCCCGGGCGCACCAGCCCCGTCTCGTACGCGAGCACCACCGCCTGCACCCGGTCGCGCAACCCCAGCTTGGTGAGCACGTGCCCGACGTGGGTCTTGATGGTGGTCTCGCTGACCGACAGCGCCCGGGCGATCTCGGCGTTCGACAGCCCGCGCGCCACCTGCACCAGCACCTCACGCTCCCGCTCGGTCAGCGCGCTCAGCGCCTTCGGCGGGGTCGCCGCCGGGTCGGGCAGCGCGTCGGCGAAACGGTCCAGCAGCCGCCGCAGGATCCGCGGCGCGACCACCGCCTCCCCGGCGGCCACGGTACGGATCGCGGTGACCAGATCCTCGGCCGGCACGTCCTTGGCCAGGAACCCGCTCGCCCCCGCCCGCAGCGCCCCCACCACGTACTCGTCCAGGTCGAAGGTGGTGAGGATGAGCACCCGCACCGGCAGCCGGGCATCAACGATCGCCCGGGTCGCCGCCACCCCGTCCATCCGGGGCATCCGGATGTCCATCAGCACCACGTCGGGCAGCAGCCGCCGGGACAGCTCCACCGCCTCCATCCCGTCCCCGGCCTCGGCGACGATGTCCAGGTCGTCCTCGGTGCCCAGCACCATCCGGAAGCCGGTGCGCAGCAGCGGCTGGTCGTCGGCGAGCAGGATCCGCACCGGTCGCGGGCTGGCCGTGCTGTCCGTCATCGGTAATCCCTCGTCATGCCGGCCGGGCCGGGAACGGTCACGCGGCGACCGCCCCGGCGGACTCGAGCGGGATCCGGGCGTACACCCGGAAGCCGCCGCCGGTCCGCGGGCCGGCCCGCAGGATCCCACCGTAGAGGGCGACCCGCTCCCGCATGCCGACCAGGCCGTGCCCGATCCGGTCGGGCGCCGGCGTCGGGCCGCGACCGGTGTCGGTCACCTCCACCGCCAGGAAGCCGTCGGCGACGCTGAGCCGGACCAGGGCGGTGGCCGTGCCGGCGTGCTTGAGGGCGTTCGTCAGCGCCTCCTGCACGATCCGGTAGACCGTGAGCGCCACCCCACCCTCCATCGGCTCGAACGTGCCGTCGACCCGCAGCGTCACCGGCAGCCCCGCCTCCCGGACCTGCTCGACCAGGGCCTCGATGCCGGTCAGCCCCGGCTGCGGGGCCAGCTCGGCGGCCGGCTCGGCGTCGGTGCGCAGCACGTCCAGCAGCCGGCGCAACTCGCGCAGCGTGGCCCGGCCGGTCTCCTCGACGGTGGCCATCGCCGCGTCCGCCGCCTCCGGGTCGCGGCGCAGCACCCGGCGCGCCCCGGTGGCCAGCACCCCCATCACGCTGACCTGGTGGGCGACCACGTCGTGCAGCTCCCGAGCGATCCGGCGCCGCTCGTCGGCGACCGCCTGCTCAGCGAGGGAGCGCTGGCTCGCCTCGGCGATCCGGGCCCGCTCGCGCAGCATCCGCGTGGACTGCCGGCGCGCCTGCACCGCCCGTCCCACCGCGTACGCCACCGATCCGGCGAGCAGGTTGTTGAGCACCAGGTACGCCGGACTCGTGGCGAGCAGACCGGGCAGCGGCACCAGCAGGTTGACCAGCACCACCGGCACCCACAGCAGCACCCCGGCCAGCGCGGCCGGGCGCAACCGCTGGTGCGCGGCCATCGTGTAGGTGAGCACGAGGAACGCCACGCCAGCCCCTGGGTGGCCGGCGCGTGCCGTAGCAGCACCGGCACCGCCAGGGTGGCCACCCCCGCGCCCACCGCCGCCCACGGCGCGACCCGGCGCAGCGCCACCGGGACCGCCCCCAGCGCGCTCCAGCCCAGCGCCGACCACAGCCGCGCGGGCCGCAGCTCGGGCGGCGTCAGCAGCAGGAACACCGCGGACAGCAGCACCAGGGCGACCGCCGCGCAGGCGTCGACGGCCAGCGGCCGCCCGCCCACCCACGCCCGCACCCGGTTGGTCATGCCACGACGGTAGCCGCCGCCCGGCTCGACCCTTCGTCGCCGAAGCCGAACCCGGCCTCCTCCCCGGGGAGGAGGCTCACTCGTCCGCCCCGGGGGCGGCCGGCCGGGACCGGGCGTCGGTCAGCGGGTCGCCCGGGCCGGTCGCCGGGAACGGCGGCGGGGTGCCGCCGAAGCTCGGGCAGAGCGCCTGGTGGTTGCACCAGTCGCAGAGCCGGCTCGGCCGGGGGCGGAAATCCTGCCGCTCGGTGGCCTGCTCGATGGCCTGCCAGAGCGCGACCACGGTGCGCTCGAAGCGCAGCAGCTCCTCCGCGTCGGGGGTGTAGTCGCACACCTCGGCGTCCCTGAGGTAGAGCAGCCGCAGCACCCGCGGCACCACCCCGCGGGTGCGCCACAGCACCAGGGCGTAGAACTTCAACTGGAACAGCGCCCGCGCCTCGAACGCCTCCCGCGGCGCCCCGCCGGTCTTGTAGTCGACCACCCGCAGCGCGCCGTCCGGAGCCACGTCGAGCCGGTCCAGGTAGCCCCGGATCAGCAGCGCGTCGTCGACCACCGCCGAGATCAACGCCTCCCGCTCGGCCGGCTCCAGCCGGCGCGGGTCCTCCACCGCGAAGTAGCCCTCCAGCAGCGCGGCGGCCGAGCGGAGGAACTCGGCCGGCCCCTCGGTGTCGCCCTCGGCGAACAGCGTCGCCAGCTCCGGCTGCTCGGTGACCAGCCGGTCCCACTGTGGGGCCACCAGGTCGCCGGCGGACTGCGGGGTGCGCGCCGCCGCCGGCAGGTCGAACAGCCGCTCCAGGACCGCGTGCACCAGCGTGCCCCGGGCCTGCTCCACGGTGGGGCGCTCGGGCAGCCGGTCGATGCTGCGGAACCGGTAGAGCAGCGGGCAGGTCTTGAAATCCGCCGCCCGTGACGGCGACAGCGACGCCCGCACCGCGCTGGAGCTGTCGCAGGTCGGGGAGTCCGCCGCGTCGATCACCGGTTCCGCCGTCATGCCCGGAAGGTTAGGGCACCGGTGTGACAGGGGCGCCGCCGCCGCACCGGGCCATGATCCGCGCCGCGTACCATCGGGCCGGTGGAACAGAGGTCCCGACCACCGCGCCGGCCCGGGCTGACCGTCGGCCGGGTGTGCGGGGTGCCGCTGCGCGTCGACGCCTCGATGCTGCTGCTCGCCCTGGTCGTCAGCGCCCTCTACGCCAGCCTCGCCCGCCGCCAGCTCGACCTGGGCCACCTCGGCGGCTGGCTGGTCGGCCTCGGCTTCGTGCTCTCCCTGCTCGGCTCGGTGCTGCTGCACGAGCTGGGGCACGCCCTGACCGCCCGCCGCTTCGGCATCGGTGTGCGCGGGATCACCCTGGAACTGCTCGGCGGCTACACCGAGATGGAACGCGACGCGCCCAGCCCCCGCGTCGACCTGCTGGTCTCGCTCGCCGGCCCGGCCGTGTCCGCGGTGCTCGGCGCCGCCGCCGTCGCCGCCACCCTGGCCCTGCCCGCCGGTACCCTCGCCCACCAGCTCGCCTTCCAGCTCGCGGTGAGCAACGTCGTGGTCGCCGTCTTCAACAGCCTGCCCGGGCTGCCGCTCGACGGCGGCCGGGCGCTGCGGGCCGCCGTCTGGGCGCTCACCCGGGACCGGCACCGCGGCACCGAGGTCGCCGGCTGGATCGGCCGGGCCCTCGCCCTCGCCACCCTGGCCCTGGTGGCCCTGCTCATCCTGCGCCGGGCGATCGCGCCGCTCGCCCTGCCGCTGACGCTGCTGGTCGCCGTCACCCTCTGGCGCGGCGCCGGCCAGTCCATCCGGATGGCCCGGATCAGCCGCCGGCTCTCGCTGGTCGACCTGGCCCGGCTCGCCCGCCCGATGTTCCCCGTACCCAGTGGCACCCCGCTCGCCGAGGCGCAGCGCCGCCGGGCCGAGGCCGCCACCCCCGACGCCGCGCTGGCCGTCGTCGACTCCGCCGGCCGGCCGGTCGCCCTGGTCGACCCGGCCCGGGCCGCCGCCGTACCCCCGCCGCGGCGGCCCTGGGTGGCGGTGGACGCGGTCGCCCGTGGCCTGGACACCCTGCCCGCCCTGCCGGTCGGCGCCGACGGTGAACGCGTGCTGGAGACCGTACGCACCCACCCGGGCGGACAGTACGTGGTGACGGCAGGCGAAGATGTCGTCGGCGTTCTGCACATCGCGGATCTGGCACAGCTCCTGGAACCCAAACGGAAGACGAACACGTGACCGCACATTCCTCCGCCGACCCGGCGCTGCCGCCGGTGCACCGCGGGCCGTTCCGGCCCGGCGACCGGGTGCAGCTGACCGACCCCAAGGGCCGGATGCACACCGTGACGCTGGAGCCCGGCAAGGAGTTCCACACCCACCGGGGGATCCTCCGGCACGACACGCTGATCGGCCTGCCCGACGGCAGTGTGGTCACCACCACCGGCGGCGGCACCGCGTTCCTGGCCCTGCGACCGCTGCTGTCGGACTACGTGCTCTCCATGCCGCGCGGCGCCCAGGTGATCTACCCGAAGGACTCGGCGCAGATCGTCGCCATGGGCGACATCTTCCCCGGTGCGAAGGTCCTCGAGGCCGGCGCCGGCTCCGGGGCGCTCTCCTGCTCGCTGCTGCGCGCCGTCGGCGTCGAGGGCGAGCTGCACTCGTACGAGCTGCGCGAGGACTTCGCCCAGATCGCCCGGCGCAACGTCGAGGCGTTCTTCAACGGTCCGCACCCGGCCTGGCGCCTGCACGTCGGCGATGTGGCCGAGTGCCCGGAGACCGGCTTCGACCGGATCATCCTGGACATGCTCACCCCGTGGGAGATGCTCGACATGGTCGAGCGGGCGCTGGTGCCGGGCGGCGTGCTCATCGGGTACGTGGCCACCACCCCGCAGCTGTCCGAGCTGGTCGAGGCGCTGCGCGAGCGCGGCGGCTGGACCGAGCCGCGCGCCTGGGAGTCGCTGGTACGGGACTGGCACGCGGAGGGGCTGGCCGTACGCCCCGACCACCGGATGATCGCGCACACCGCGTTCCTGGTCTCCGCGCGCAAGCTCGCCCCCGGGGTCACCGCCCCACCGCGACGCCGCAAGCCCAGCAAGGGCACCGAGG
Source organism: Micromonospora sp. NPDC007271 (assembly GCF_040634005.1). Classification (NCBI taxonomy): domain Bacteria; kingdom Bacillati; phylum Actinomycetota; class Actinomycetes; order Micromonosporales; family Micromonosporaceae; genus Micromonospora; species Micromonospora sp. NPDC007271. The sequence continues at coordinate 915 of NZ_JBEYER010000112.1, read as the reverse complement.
CGTACGTCCAGCGCCGGCAGGCGCTCCGCGAGGCGGAGGCGGCCCGGCAGGCGGCGGTCGAGGCGGAGCAGGAGACGGACCAGCCGTGACCCCGCGGCACGCACAAGGGTGAGCGGGTGGATCATGTGTCCCGGCGGGGACGGCACCGGACGGGTGGAGACGGTGGCATGAGCGAGCGCCAGCGAGCGAATCGTCGGCACAGCGAGCGGATCGGGGTGCGCGGCGAGCATCCCGGCGGACGGGACCGGCAGCGGCGGCGACACCGGGGGGCGGTGGCATGACCGGTCCCGACTACGGCAACGGCGAGCTGCCCGCCGTCTTCCCGGACTGGTCGCCCTACGCCGACCTGGAGTCGGCCGCCCGGGCGTACCTGCGCGACCCGGACATCGCCCTGGAGGCCCTCGGTGGGGTGCTGCGCGGGGCCTCCGTGCTCGGCTTCACGCTGGAACGCTTCGTCAACGAGGTCAACGGGGTGTGGCAGGAGGTCGTCGTCTGCGACGGCAGCCGCCTGGTCCTCTGGCACGGCGAGGACGTGCCGCCGGGGGAGGGACCGCCCGGCTCGATGACCTCCTCACTGCGGGTGGTGCCGGTCTCCACGGTCACCGAGGTCGGCTGCCGGCGGCGGCTCAACCGCTCCGAGACCGGCGAGATCCGGGTCGACAGCATCGACGTCTACCTGCTGCTCAGCTCGCTGGACGAGGCGCCGCCCAGCGACGAGATGACCGGCGCGCCCCGGCACGACGCGTTGCGCTTCGGCAAGACCCTCGACGACGGTGGCGCCGGACAGATCGCCCGGCTGGAGGAGTTCGCCCGGCTGGTCGCCTCGGTGGTCGGCCGTCCGCTGCTGTGAACGCGGCGCGGGAAGCCCGGCAGCTGCTCTACCACTACCCGGCGGCTCGCCGGGAGCTCCGCATC
>NZ_JBEYER010000111.1:0-21990 GCF_040634005.1 Micromonospora sp. NPDC007271 | reverse complement strand
TTTGCGAGCCCCGCAGTCGCGAACGAAGGTGGCACGGTGAGCGCGAGGAGTGAGCTGGTTTTGCGAGCCGCGCAGTCGCGAACGAAGGTGGCACGGTGACCGACCGGATCGAGCTGACCGGCCTGCGCGCGCACGGCCGGCACGGGGTCTACGACTTCGAACGCGCCCAGGGGCAGGAGTTCGTGGTGGACGCGGTCCTGGAACTCGACCTCGCCCCGGCCGCGCGTTCCGACGAGGTGACCGACACCGTGCACTACGGCGAGCTGGCCGGGAAGCTGGTCGCGGTGCTCACCGGCGAGCCGGTCAACCTGATCGAGACGCTCGCCGACCGGCTGCTCGCGGTCTGCCTGGCCGAGCCGCTGGTCGCCGCCGCCACCGTCACCGTGCACAAGCCCGAGGCCCCGATCCCGCACGCCTTCCGCGACGTGGCCGTGACGATGCGGCGTACCCGGTGAGCCGGGCCGTGCTGTCGATCGGCAGCAACCTCGGCGACCGGCTCGCCCACCTGCGCGCGGCGGTGGCCGCACTCGGCGACATGGTGCTGGTGGTCTCCGGCGTCTATGAGACTCCACCGTGGGGGGACGCCGACCAGCCCGCGTACCTCAACGCGGCGGTGATGGTCGCGGACCCGGCCGCGGGCCCGCGGGACTGGCTGGCCCGGGCCCGGGCCGCCGAGGCGGCGGCCGGGCGGACCCGCGACCCCGAGCGCCGGTACGGGCCGCGCACCCTCGACGTCGATGTGATCGCGGTCTGGGACGAGGCGGGGCAGCCGGTGCTCAGCGACGAGGCGGAGCTGACCCTCCCGCACCCTCGCGCCCACCTGCGGGCCTTCGTGCTGCGGCCGTGGATCGACATCGAGCCGCACGGCCGGCTGCCCGGGTACGGCTGGCTGACCGACCTGCTCAACGCCGAGCCGTTGGCTTCCGACGCGCTGGAGCTCAGCCCGCGGCCGGATCTGGCGTTAGAGTCGGACGCATGACCCAGTGGAGCCGGCTGGCATGACGCAGTCCCCGCGCGACCCCGACCGTTTTCGGATGGGCCCCACCCGGGTCTCGACGCTGGTGGTGGCCGGCCTGGCCGCCGCCGCGGTGGCCTGGCTGCTGATCAGCAGCTTCTACTACGACGTGGCGCCCAGCCTGCCCTGGCTGCCGGTGGTCACGTTGGCCGCGCTGGCCGTGCTGGAGGGGTACGCGGCGGTCAACACCCGGGGCAAGATCGAGGGCCGACCCGGACGGGAGCCGCTCAACCCGCTGCTGGTCGCCCGGTTCGTGGTGCTGGCCAAGGCCTCCGCGCTGGCCGGGGCGATCTTCGCCGGCTTCTACGCCGGCCTGACCGGCTGGCTCTTCGTCGAGCACACGAACGCCGCCGTCGGTGACCGGCCGGCCGGGGTGGCCGGGGTGCTCGCCGCACTCGCGTTGGTCGCCGCGGCGCTCTGGCTGGAGCGGTCCTGCCGGGTGCCGGAGCAGAAGGACGACGAGGATCGCCAGCCCGGCGACCGGGAGAGCCGCCCCGGCCAGCGCTGATCCGGGGGGTTTTCAGCACTCCTGGCCGCAGGTACCGTCCCTGGCGACCGGAGAGCAACGGCCGCCGCCGGTCCGCCCGCGTGTCGGACCTGGACGGCCGGACGTGGGAGGCGCGGCGCATGGGGTACGACGAAACGGGCCGGAATGCGCCGGTGGAGCCGTCGTCGGCTGTGCCCGCCGCCGTACTGGAGAACGTCTTCGACGACCCGTCGCACGGCGAGCCCGGCCGGGACCGGGTCGTCGTCCACGTGGTCTGGGAGCTCCTGCTGCTGGCCGGGCTGGCCGCGGTCACCTGGCAGCTCTGGCGGGACGACGCGGACGCGCTGCGCGGGGAGGGACTCAGGTCACTCCTGGTCAACGTGGGCGGGCTCGGGCTGCTCGCCCTCGCCGCCGGGCTGAGCCTGCGCGCGGCCGCGGTCAACCTGGCGATCGGCCCGGTCGCGCTGGCCGCCGCACTGCACTTCGCCGAGCAGGGCGACCTGGGCCTCCGGGAGGTACTGCTGCCGGCGCTGGTGGTGGCGGCGCTCGGCGGGCTCGCGCTGGCCCTGGCGGTGGTGGTGCTGCACGTGCCCAGCTGGGCGGCGAGCCTGGCCGGCGCGGCGGGCGTCATCGTGTACATCGAGCGGCGTACCGGTCCGGTGCTGGTCCAGGGCGGCTACGACCCCCGGCCCAACGCCCTCTACTTCTTCCTCGGCTTCGCCGCGGTGGCCGTCCTCGGCGGACTCTTCGGCGCGATGCGGCCGATCCGCCGGCTGGTCGGCCGGTTCCGTCCGGTGGCGGACCCGGCCCGGCGGCGGGGCGGCGTCGCCGCGACGGTGACCGTGCTGGCCCTGACCGGGTCCACCGTCCTGGCCATGCTCGGGGGAATGCTCCTCGCCGCGAACCGCAGCGGTCCGCTGACGCCGGCCACCGGGCTGGACTGGTCGGTGCTCGCGGTCGGCACCGCCATGCTCGCGGGCACCAGCGCGTACGGCCGGCGCGGCGGGGTCTTCGGCACCCTGTTCGCGGTCAGTCTGGTGGCGGTCTTCCTGACCTGGGCCAGGACCCGGGGCTGGATGATCAACCGGTGGGCCGTCGGCGGCGCCGTGCTCGGTGCCGGACTGCTGGTCACCCGGCTGGTCGAGACGTTCGGCCGGCCGCGTCCGGCCGGCGCCGGTGCGGAGGTGCTGCCCCCCGGCGACGGCACCGACAGCACCGGCTGGGCGCTGACCTCGCCGTCGGAGCCGGCCGACGCCTGGTCGTCGGTGCTGCCCCTGCGGACCACCGACACCCCCGTCGACACGTGGGAGGCCCCGCGCTGGGAGAGCGAGCCGCGCCGCTGGGACGCCGACGACCGCTGACCCGCCACGTCAGCCGGCGGGTGCGAGTCGGGCCGGCGCGGCTGGGTGGGGCGGCGCGGCCGGGACGCGTCCGGCGCGCCGAGCCTGATCTCGCCGGTTAGGCTCGGCGGCATGACCGAAACTCCTGCCACCGGCGGCCGTAGCTTCGACGAGCTCGACAGGCTCTCCACCGAGGAGTTGCGTGAGCAGGCGTTCGCCCGGGCCCGGGAGCGCCGTGACGTCGGCTTCTTCTGGTCGGTGCTGCGGCATCTGCCCAACGCGGACGAGGCCGCCGCCCTGGACGGTGCCCCCAACTCGGTCGGGCCGACCGTGGACGAGGCGAACGCCCTCTGGCGGGAGCTGACCGGCCACGGCTACGAGGAGTCCGCGCCGCTGCTGCGGGCCGCCTTCATCGACTACCTGATGAAGCACTGATCCGGATGGCCGTCCGCCGGCCGTCGGCGGTCGCGCGTACGCGCAGGTTTGCCCGGCGAGGCGGGCCGGGAACTGACCGCCCCATGGCCCTTACCAACCGCCCCCGCACCATCAGGGGGTACAGCACCGCCGCCGGTACCGGTGCCCTCGCCGCGCTTCTGCTCGTCGGGGTCGGCGGCAGCCCGATGTACGCGGGCTGGGTCCACGACCACACCGACCCGGACGGAGCCGGAGGCTGGTTCCTGCGGCTGCTCGCCTGGCCCGCCTGGCGACTGCACTCCGACGACCCGGCCCAGAGCGTGCTCGCCGCCGACCTGCGGGCCATCCTGCTGGTGATCCTGGCCGCGGCGCTGCTGTATCTGCTGCCGGCCGCCCAGGTGGCCCGGGTCGCGGGCTCCGCCAGCCAGTTCTTCTCCGGCTGGGCCGCGTACGCCCTGGCCGGCGGGTTCACCGCACTGGTGGCGGCGCTGTTCGAGCCGGGCGGGTCGCTGCTCGCCGCGTTCCAGTCCGCGAGCACCGGGGTCAGCTACGGCTTCTTCGCCGGCTGGGTCATCGGCCTGGCCAGCCTCGGCGGTCGCGCCTGAGCGGCGGTCGCCAGGTCCGGCGCCGGGTCCGCCGGTCGGTCGCGGGAGTCCGCCGGTAGGCCGCCACGGAGGCGGAAATCGCCGACCACGTCTTCGCCGGATCAGTCCGCCGCCGTGCCCAGCCCGAGCAGTCGGGACCGGCTGAGCATCCCGACCGGTCGTCCCTCCTCGATGACCACGGCGTGCTCGGCGGCCGAGGTGAGCAGCGCCCCCAGCGCGTCGTACGCCGAACCGTTCAGCGGCACCACCGGCAGGTCGACCCGGTCGCCGGGCGGGAGCGGGTCGAGCACCTCGCGGGTGACCGGGGTGACCGCCAGCCGGCGGATGCCCCGGTCGGCGCCGACGAACTCCCGTACGAACGGCGAGGCGGGCGACCCGAGCAGGGCGGCCGGGGTGTCGTACTGCTCCAGCCGGCCGCCCTCGGAGAGCACCGCGATCCGGTCGCCCAACCGGACCGCCTCGTCGAGGTCGTGGGTGACCAGCACGATGGTCTTGCGCACCTCGGCCTGCAGCCGCAGGAACTCCTCCTGCAACCGGGTCCGCACGATCGGGTCGACGGCCGAGAACGGCTCGTCCATCAGCAGCACCACCGGGTCGGCGGCGAGCGCGCGGGCCACCCCGACCCGCTGCCGCTGGCCGCCGGACAGCTCGTGCGGGTAGCGCCGGCCGAACTGCGCCGGGTCGAGCCCGACCAGCTCCAGCAGCTCGTCCACCCGTTCCCGGGTCCGCTGCCGGGGCCAGCCGAGCAGGCCGGGCACCGTGGCCACGTTGGCGGCCACCGTCTGGTGCGGGAAGAGGCCGACGTTCTGGATGACGTACCCGATCCGGCGGCGCAGCACGACCGGGTCGACCCGGGTGACGTCGTCGTGGCCGAGCAGGATCCGGCCGTCGGTCGGTTCGATCAGCCGGTTGATCATGCGGAGCAGCGTCGACTTGCCGCAGCCCGACGGACCGATCAGCACCACCAGCTCGCCGGCCTTCACCTCCAGGCTCAGCTCTCGCACCGCCTCCGTGCCGTCCGGATAGCGCTTGCGGATGCGTTCGAGGGTGATCGATGCAGCGCCGTGTCCGGCGGTGGCTCCCGGGGTAACGTTCACGCGTGTCCCTCCACCTGAGTCACCTGACCGCGCCGGGCAACCCGTGGTTCTCCTGGCAGTTTGTGCGGGACAACTCTGACACGATCCTGGCCGCGCTGCGGGAGCACGCCTGGCTGACCACCCGGGCCGTGCTGATCGCCGCGCTGGTTGCGCTGCCGTTGGCGGTGGCCGCGTACTGGTTCCGTTCGCTGGCCGGGCCGATCCTGGCGCTGACCGGGGTGCTGTACACGATCCCGTCGCTGGCGCTGTTCGCCTTCCTGGCTCCGTACCTGGGCATCGGCGCGATCACCGTGCTCAGCGTGGTGGCGCTGTACGCGCTGCTGGTCATCGTGCGCAACGCGCTGGCCGGGCTGCAGCAGGTGCCGCCCGAGGTCCGGGAGGCCGCCGAGGGCATGGGGTACGGGCGCTGGGGCCGGCTGGTCCGGATCGAACTGCCGCTGGCGCTGCCCGGCATCCTGACCGGCGTACGGCTGGCCACCGTCTCCACGGTCGCGTTGGTCACGGTCGGGGTGGTGGTCGGCCGGGGTGGCCTGGGCCAGCTCATCTTCGCCGGTTTCCAGAACAACTTCTACAAGGCGGAGATCATGACCGGCACCGTGCTCTGCGTGCTGCTGGCGCTGGTGCTGGATCTGCTCCTCGCCGGCGTCGGCCGGCTGCTCACCCCCTGGCTCCGCCGACGGGTCACGTCGTGAGCCCGGCGAACCCGGTGGAACAGGCGGTCCGCTGGCTGAACGACCCGCTGAACTGGACGAACCCGGGTGGCGTCCTCGACCGGCTCGGGGAGCACCTGAGCCTGTCCGCGCTGGCGGTGCTGCTGGGCTGCCTGGTGGCCTGGCCGGTCGGGCTCTGGCTCGGGCACACCGGCCGGGGCGGCGGGCTGGTGCTGCTGGTGTCCAACGTCACTCTCGCCGTGCCCACCCTGGCGCTGCTGAGCATCCTGCCGTTGACCTTTCTCGGCTTCGGCCGGCCGGCGGTGGTCGTCGCGCTCGCGGTGTTCGCGGTGCCGCCGCTGCTCGCCAACGCGTACACCGGGGTACGGCAGGCCGACGGGGAGGCCCGGGACGCGGCGCGCGGCATGGGCCTTTCCGGCGGGCAGGTGCTCCGCCGGGTGGAACTGCCGCTGGCGGTGCCGTACCTGGCGGCCGGGTTCCGTACCGCCGCGGTGCAGGTGGTCGCGACCGCGGCCCTGGCCTCGTTCGTCAACGGCGGCGGGCTGGGGCAGATCATCCGGGCCGGCTTCGGGCTGGACATCGCGGCCGGAGGCGGGCAGATCCTCGCCGGCGGCGTGCTGGTCGCCGGGCTGGCGCTGTTGGTCGAGGGGACGCTTGCGCTGGTGGAGCGGGCCGTCACCCCGAGGCCGCTGCGGCGGGCCCGGCGGGCGGCGAACCGGCGGGCGGCCGACGCCACGGCGGGCACCTGAACCTCGGTCGGATCGGTGTGGCCTACACCACGGCGGGCGGCCGGAACGGCGCGAATCGGCCGTCTGGTGACGATCCGGTGACGAAATTCGTTCGGGGTTTGTCGGTCGGGTCCGGAGGATATTGGCTGGAATCGCGGGCGGCGGACCGGTCGCCCGATGGACAGCGGGCGGCGGACCGGTCGCCGGCTGGACAAGCGGGCGGCCGAACGGATCGCTCGTCGGACACGCGGCCGGCCCGAATGGGTCGCGCCGGGACACGGAAGGCGGGCACACATGCGCGCACGTACACGGCTGGCCGTCGGGGCGCTCGGCGCCCTCACCGCGGCCGGCCTGCTCACCGGCTGCGGTGAGGCCGGTTCCTCCGGCACAGCGGCACCCGAGCAGGGCTCCTCCGGTGCCGGCTGCGCCCCGGTCGCGGGCGACCAGCTGGTCGTCCTGACCGACGACAAGAAGCTCCAGAACACCGACAACGTCATCCCGGCGATCAGCGCGAAGGCGGCCACCCCGCCGCTCGTCGCCGCGCTGGACAAGGTCTCCGCGGCGCTCGACACCGCCAAGCTGATCGAGCTGAACCGCGCGGTCGACGTCGACCGGAAGACGCCTCAGGTCGCGGCGAAGGAGTTCGCCGACGCGAACGGCCTCGGCCAGGTCGACAAGGGTCCGGGCGGCCAGGTCACGGTCGGTGCCGCCAACTTCAGCGAGAGCCAGACCATCGCCGAGCTCTACAAGATCGCGCTCACCTCGGCCGGCTACCAGGTCAAGGTGCAGACCATCGGCAGCCGAGAGCTCTACGAGCCGGCCCTGGAGAAGGGCGAGATCCAGGTCGTTCCCGAGTACGCCGCCACCATGGCCGAGTTCCTCAACACCAAGGCCAACGGCAAGGACGCGGAGCCCGTCTCCTCCCCGGAGCTGGACAAGACGGTCGCCGCCCTGAAGGCCGCGGGAGACAAGGTCGGCATCAGCTTCGGCCAGGCCTCGCAGGCCCAGGACCAGAACGCCTTCGCGGTCACCCGGGCCTTCGCCGACAAGTACCAGGTGGCCACGCTCTCCGACCTGGCCGCCAAGTGCTCCGGCAAGGCGACCGTGCTGGCCGGTCCGCCGGAGTGCCCGCAGCGCCCCAAGTGCCAGGCCGGCCTGGTGCAGGTCTACGACTTCAGGGCCGGCTCGTTCAGCTCGCTGGACGCGGGTGGCCCGCAGACCAAGAACGCGCTGAAGACCGGCGTGGCCAGCGTCGGCCTGGTGTTCTCCTCCGACGCGGCGCTCGCGGCCAGCTGACCTGCGACCATCCGGGTCGCGGCGCGTCCGGCCCGCGCCGCGACCCGGAACAGCCGTACGACCATTCCGGCTCCGGGCGGTCGGGGCCGTGCTGGCCCCCGGGGGACGTGGTCACCAACGCTCACCGCGTAGGCGGCGGCCCGTTCCCTACCGGGGCAACTCTCGGTACGCTGCTCAGCCATGCCCGCCCCGGTCGCTTCCGCCGAAAAGCGCAACCGTTCGCTGCTGACCGTCCTGTTCTGGGCCGGTGTGGCGCTCGCGCCGTTGGCCGCGTTGATCCTCCTGGTCGCCGACGGAGGCGGCCTGCTGCGGATCGGCGCGGTGCTGGCGATCCTCGCCGTGGTGCTGATCGGTCTCTCCATCGCGCTGCGCGGCGACGACGGTGCCGGGGCGGCCGGTGCCGAGGAGTTGCGCGACGAGATCGAGCAGCTCCGTCATGAGCTACGCAACGAGATCGTAGCGGCCGCCCAGCGCGGCAACCAGGCGCTCGACCAGGTCCAACGTACGCAGGAGAGGGTCACCGCGCTGCGCCGTCGGCTGGATGCCGCGGCCGCCGGGATCGCCGCCGCCGCTGCGGGCATCACCGCCCCGGCGGCCGAGGAGCCGGCCGGTGGCCGCGCCCGGGTGCCCGCCGCGGAGGCGTACGACGAGGGCCGGCCCCGTCATGGAGCCGCCCCGGAGCAGGTTCCCGGCGGGCAGCCTGCCGGTCGGGACGAGGACGCCTCGCCCCGCCGCCCGCAGTCCGGCGTGTACGGCGCCCCGCGGGCCGTGGAGCCGGAGGTCCGGTCGGAACCCCGCCCGGTCGGCGTGGTGCACCGCACGGAGACGGTGCATGTCACCACCCGACACACCATCGTGGACGGTGGTGTCGACTCGGTGGGCGGCACCCGCTACGGCGGATACGCCGGCCGTTGGTCCCCCGACCCCGAGGAACGGCCGGGGAGCGGCGACGAGCCGGCGGGTCGCCCCCGGTCCGGGTACCGGGACGCGGTGGACGACCGGGGCTGGTCCGGTGGCGACCACGGCCGGCCCGGCCAGGGCGGTTACCGGGACGGCGCTGCCCGGGCCGGGGGCCATTCCATGACGGGCAGTGCCGGGGCCCGCGACGGGGGACTGCCCGGCGACGATCGCGGCTGGACCGCGGGGCGGGCCGACAGCGAGTCCTGGTCGACCAGGCCGGCCGACTCGCGTTCCTGGTCCGCGACAGTCGACCAGCCCGCCGCCCCGCAATCCTGGTCCGTAGCCCCCGACGGGTCGGCCGACCCGCACCCCTGGGCCGGGCCGCGAGAGGCGGCGGCCGACCCGCGCTCCTGGGCGGGACCGCGGGAGGGGACGGCTGGCCGGGATGGACGGCGAGACGACCGCTCCTGGTCGCCGGGCCCCGACGAGTCCCGCGACGAGGGCCCCTGGGCCGCCCGACCGGGCCGACCCGAGGGGTGGGACCGGGGTGACGAGGGCTGGGGGCCCCGGCCCGAGGGGTGGGACCGGGGCGACGAGGGCTGGACGTCGCCGGACGTACCCGCCCGGGCCGAGTCCTCGGGGCGGGCGCTCGGCGCCGACGACCCGGACGGCGAGTACTGGTCGGAGTTGCGTGCCGGCAACCGCTGGGCCTCGGTCCGCGACGACGAACGCGGCCGGGAGATCCGGGTCGGCGAGCGGCGCGCCGCCGTGCACGCGGCCGGCGGGGGTACCGAGTACCGGGTCGAGGACCGCTGGGCGTCCGTCCGCGAGCCCCGCCGGGACGATGACCCGCGCGCCGAGGCCGGCTGGGCGGAGGAGAGCCGACCGGCGCTGCCGGCGGGCGGGGTGCCGGTACCGGACGAGTGGCGCCCCCCGAGGCAGCGCAGCGGCCGGTCCGAGTGGCACCGGGCCGAGCCCGAGCCGGTCCGGTACGGCGACGAGCGGTACGACGGGCGCGACGCGGCGCCCCGGGCCGGTGGCGCCCGGTCCGCCGACCGCTGGCGCTGACCCAGGACCGCGCGTTACCGAGCGCGCTACTTGTCGATGTCGCCGACCACGAAGAACATCGAGCCGAGGATGGCGATCAGGTCCGGCACCAGGCAGCCGGGCAGCAGGGTCGCCAACGCCTGGACGTTCGCGTACGAGGCGGTGCGCAGCTTGAGCCGCCAGGGCGTCTTCTCGCCCCGGGACACCAGGTAGTAGCCGTTGATGCCGAGCGGGTTCTCGGTCCAGGCGTAGGTGTGCCCCTCGGGGGCCTTGACCACCTTGGGCAGCCGGGTGTTCACCGGCCCGGTGAGCCGGTCCACCCGGTCCAGGCACTGCTCGGCGAGGTCGAGCGAGACGTACACCTGGTCGAGCAGCACCTCGAACCGGGCGTGGCAGTCCCCGGCGGTCCTGGTCACCACCGGCACGTCGAGCTGGTCGTACGCCAGGTAGGGCTCGTCCCGGCGCAGGTCCAGGTCCAGCCCGGAGGCCCGGGCGACCGGCCCGGACGCGCCGAACGCGGCGGCGTCCGCCGCCGACAGCACGCCCACCCCGACCGTGCGGGCCAGGAAGATCTCGTTGCGCCGGATGAGATTGTCCAGGTCCGGCATCCGCCGGCGCACCTCGCCGATGGCCGCCCGGGCCCGCCCGGTCCAGCCGGCCGGCACCTCCTCCTTGAGCCCGCCGACCCGGTTGAACATGTAGTGGATCCGGCCGCCGGAGACCTCCTCCATCACCGTCTGGAGGGTCTCCCGCTCACGGAACGCGTAGAACATCGGGGTGATCGCGCCGATCTCCAGCGGGTACGAGCCGAGGAACATCAGGTGGTTGAGCACCCGGTTCAGCTCGGCGAGGGCCATCCGGAGCCAGACCGCGCGCTCGGGCACCTCCATGCCCATCAGCCGCTCCACGGCGAGCACCACGCCCAGCTCGTTGGCGAACGCCGAGAGCCAGTCGTGCCGGTTGGCCAGCACGATGATCTGCCGGTAGTCGCGGACCTCGAAGAGCTTCTCCGCGCCCCGGTGCATGTAGCCGACGATCGGCTCGGCCGAGACCACCCGCTCGCCGTCGAGCACCAACCGCAGCCGCAGCACGCCATGCGTGGAGGGGTGCTGCGGCCCGATGTTGAGCACCATGTCGATGCCGAGCTGCTCCCCGCCGGCACCGGTACCGACGGTCAGCTCGCGGAGGTCGCCGGCGTCCGTGGTCATGTCCGTCATCGTGCCATGACCCCGTCCAGCGCGACGCCGACCGGTTGCAGCAGCCACCAGTGCCCGCCGAGGCCGGCCGGGTCGGTCAGCTCGGCCACCGCCGACGCTGCGGCGAGCGCCCGGACGTAACCGGCGGGGTCCCGGGAGGCCAGGCTCAGCGGTGGTCGCCCGCCGTCGGCCCCGAGCGCCCGCAGCGCCTCCCGCTGCGAGATCAGGGTGTACGCACACCGGGCGACCCGCTCGCCGACGGAGGCGACCGAGTCGACGGCGACGTGTGCCGTGACGTCACACGACCCGTCCGGCACCGGCGGCACCTGCCGCCCGCCCCGGTACCCGGTCAACGTCCCGTCCACCGGCCGCCCGTCCCGCAGGTGCCCGTAGTCCACCGCCAACGCCAGCCCTTGCCCGAGGTGCCGGACGGCCCCCGCCCACGCCTCGTCCCGGCTCCGCCCCACCTCAGCCCGCTCCACCACCCCGTTGATCAAGGAGTTTGCGTCGGATTCCGGGCCCCCGGCAGACGCAAACTCCTTGATCAACGACCGCTGGGTGGGGGTGGGCCACCAGCGGGCCAGCCAGGCGGCGTCCTCGGGGGTCAGCGGGGCGCCGGGGGACTCGTCGCCGGTGGCCGGATTTACCAGCAGGTAGCGCCAGCCGGCGTGGGTGTGCACGGCCAGGTCCAGGGGGATGTTGTCGAGCCACTCGGTGGCGATCAGCAGCCCGGTGATCCGGTCCGGGATCTCCGCGGTCCAGTGGATCTCCGCGGGCAGGTCGGCGGGCCGGGGCGCCCGTTCGACGGCGGTGAGCCGTACTCGATCGGCGAGCGGAACCGGCGCGGCGGGCGACGGGCCGGCGGCACCCGCCCGGGCGCAGGGTACGGGTGCGACGGCGGCCGGGGTGGGCAGGGTTTCCCCGGAAACCCCCGCGAGCAGCGCCCGGAGCAGCTCACCCCGACCGGCCCCGACGTCCACCACGTCCACCCGATCGGGGTGATCCAGGGCCTTGTCGAGCTCGAGGAGCAGGCGCAGCAGGCACGCCGAGAACACCGGGGAGGCATGCACGCTGGTGCGGAAGTGGGCGGCCGGGCCGGCCCCGGAGACGAAGAAGCCCTCCGGCCCGTAGAGGGCCCGATCCATCGCCTCCCGCCAGCGCACCAGCCTCATCCCCGTTCCTGGGTGCCGCACCGGCGCCACGGGCCGGGCACCGTCACGGCCGGGCACCGGGGCCGGGGGCCGGCCAGATCTCCAGCATGGGATCGGACGCCCGGAGCGCACCGAGGTCGTCGGGGGCCGCCCGTCCGGCGCGGGCGGCGATGTCCCGGACCGCCTCCCGGAACCGTCGACCCGACCAGGGCATGCCGAAGGAGTAGTCGCCGTCCTCCGTCCGGATGCCGACCTCGTCCACCACCACCCGCTCAGCCACCTGCGGCACGGTAACCGATGGCGGCCGGCCGTGCCGCCCGACGCGGCCCGACCGCCGGCCGGTGAAGGTTTTCACACACCCTTGTTTCGGGTCTGCGACCCCGGCGCATACTTGCGATCGACCGGTACCCCCGCAGAGGACTGGATCGATTGTCATGAGCGCACCGCTGCGCCCGCGTCCGGCCGCCCCGCCCGGGGCCCCCGACGCGCCGCTCGCCGTTCCCCGTACCCTCACCGTGGGCGTGATCGGCGCCGGTCGGGTCGGTGCCGTGCTCGGTGCGGCCCTCGCCGCCGCCGGCCACCGGGTGGTCGCCGCCACCGGTCGTTCCGGTGCCACACAGGCCCGGCTGGCGCTGCTGCTGCCGCAGACCCCGAACCGGTCCCCGGCCGCGGTCGCCCGCGCCGCCACCGACCTGCTGATCGTGGCGGTTCCCGACGACGCCCTGGCCGGCGTGGTCGCCCGGCTGGCCGAGGCCGGCGCGCTGCGCCCCGGCCAGGTGGTCGCGCACACCTCCGGCGCGCACGGGCTGGCCGTCCTCGCCCCGGCCGCCGCCGTCGGCACCCGGCCGCTCGCGCTGCACCCGGCGATGACCTTCACCGGTACGCCGGACGACCTGGCCCGCCTTCCCGGCATCTCGTACGGGGTGACCGCTCCGGCGGAGCTGCGCCCGTTCGCCGCCCGGCTGGTCGCCGACCTCGGCGGCGTGCCCGAGTGGGTGGCGGAGGACGACCGGCCGCTCTACCACGCGGCGCTGGCGCACGGCGCGAACCACCTGGTGACCCTGGTCAACGAGGCGGCCGACCGGCTGCGTGAGGCCGGGGTGGACCGGCCGGAGAAGGTCCTCGCCCCGCTGCTGCGGGCCGCCCTCGAGAACGCCCTGCGGCTCGGCGACGATGCGCTCACCGGCCCGGTGTCCCGCGGCGACGCGGGCACCGTACGTCGGCACCTGGTCCGGCTGGCGGCGACCGCGCCGGAATCCGTGCCCCCCTACCTGGCGTTGGCTCGACGGACGGCGGACCGCGCCGTCGCGGCCGGGCGGCTGCGCCCGGTGGACGCGGAGCCGCTGCTGGACGTGCTGACGGGGATCTACGGGGAGGTGGCGGCATGACGGAGCTGGTGCACACGCGCAAGGAGTTGGCGGCGGCGCGCGACGGCCGGACCGGCACGGTCGCCGTGGTGATGACCATGGGCGCGCTGCACTCCGGGCACGAGACGCTGCTGCGGGCGGCCCGGGAGCGGGCCGACCAGGTCATCGTCACGATCTTCGTGAACCCGCTCCAGTTCGGCCCGAACGAGGACTTCGACCGCTACCCGCGCACCCTCGACGCCGACCTGGAGATCTGCCGGCGGGCCGGCGCGGACGTGGTGTTCGCCCCCTCGGCGGCCGAGATGTACCCGGACGGCCAGCCGAAGGTCCGGCTCGACCCGGGCCCGCTCGGCGGGGACCTGGAGGGGCTGAGCCGCCCCGGCTTCTTCCACGGGGTGCTCACCGTGGTCCTGAAGCTGCTCCAGCTCACCCGCCCTGACCTGGCCTTCTTCGGTGAGAAGGACTACCAGCAGCTCACCCTGGTCCGGCGGATGGTCCGTGACCTGGACGTGCCGGTGGAGATCGTCGGCGTGCCGACCGTCCGCGAGCCGGACGGCCTGGCCCTGTCCAGCCGCAACCGCTACCTCTCGGCCGGGGAGCGGCAGGCGGCGCTGAGCCTGTCGGCCGCGCTGCGGGCCGGCGTCGAGGCCGCCGAGCAGGGCGCGGACGCGGGCGCGGTGCTGGGCGCGGCCCACCGCGCCTTCGACTCCGGTACGCCCGGCGCCCGCCTCGACTACCTGGTGCTCACCGACGCCGACCTGGAGCCGGGGCCGGTCACCGGCCCGGCGCGGCTGCTGATCGCGGCCTGGGTCGGCAGCACCCGCCTGATCGACAACGCGGCGATCCCGCTCGCCCCGCATTCCTGAGTCTGCACCGCACCGAAAGGCACCCGATGCTCCGGACCATGCTCAAGTCGAAGATCCACCGCGCCACGGTGACCCAGGCCGACCTGCACTACGTCGGCTCGGTGACCGTGGACGAGGATCTGCTCGACGCCGCCGACCTGCTTCCCGGCGAGCAGGTGGCGATCGTGGACGTCACCAACGGGGCCCGGCTGGAGACGTACGTGATCCCCGGGCGGCGGGGGAGCGGCGTGATCGGCATCAACGGTGCCGCCGCGCACCTGGTGCACCCCGGCGACCTGGTCATCCTCATCTCGTACGGCCAGATGGACGACGCCGAGGCCCGCACCTACCAGCCCAAGGTGGTCCACGTCGACGAGGACAACCGAATCGTCGACCTAACCACCGACCCCACCACCCCCGCCCCCGGCACCGCCGGCACCCCCCTCCCCAACCCCCTCACCGTCACCCGCTGACACCTTGCGCGATCTTGCACTTGCTGCCGCCGTTGTACGGCCTTTGTCGGGCATGACCCGTCAGCAACTGCAAGATCGGCGAGGGTGGCGAGCGCGGGGTCATGTGTGGTTAGGCTGGGCGGGCCGTTGGGGTGGTGACGGTCGGTGGCTGGGGGAGGCCGCGATGCGCCGTGCGATGAGGGTTCCGGTCGCCGCGTTGGTCGCGGGGGTTGCCCTGTCGGGCTGCGCCGGGGCCGGCGGGCTGGACGGCGACCTCACCGACGACTGGGCGGCGCTGCCGGCGGCCGGGGCGTTCACCCCGGCGGCCGGGGTCTGCCAGGTCGCCGACTTCACCGCCACGGTCAGCCTGTCGGCATACGACCCGGTGGGCTGCGACCTGCCGCACCGGGTGGAGACGGTGCACGTGGGCAGCTTCACCGTCGACCGCGCCACCCCGCCCGTGGTGGGCTCCCCGGAACTGCGTACGGCGTTCGCCGACTGCGACAGCCGGGCCAGCGGCTACGTCGGCGACAACTGGCGGGCGGGGCGGCTGCGGCTGGCCGTGGCGCTGCCCACCGACCCCGGCTGGGCGGCCGGCGCCCGCTGGTACCGCTGTGACCTGACCGAGCTGACCACGGTCGAGGCGGCGGCGAAGGTGGTGACCCGCACGGGCAGCCTGCGGGACGGGCTCAAGGGGCCGTCCGCGCTGCGGCTGGGCTGCCAGCGCACCGGCGGCGACGCCCGGCGGGTGCAGACGCTGACCCCGGTGGACTGCCGCACCGCGCACGACGCCGAGTTCGTCGGGGTGTGGCCGGCGCCGGACCGCCCGTACCCGACGAAGGACGCCGACTGGGCCCCGCTCTACGCCGGCTGCAACACCGTCCTGGCCAGGTACGTCGGGGTGCCGGACGACGCGCACCTGCGCTTCCGCAGCGGTGTGGTGGTCCGCCCGCCCGGCAGCGGGCGGTGGGTCGTCGGCGACCGGGGCGTCCGCTGCTACCTGTGGCTCAGCGACCGGACGGTGACCACCTCCCTCAAGGGCGCCGGGCCGGCCGGCCTGCCCGTCCGGACGAAGTAGCCGGAACCACTCGTCCCGCCCCCGCCGCCCGGGATGAAGGGCGTTCGGGTTGACTGTGCTCATGGACCTTCCGACCGTCGACGTGCCGGCCCTGCCCAGGCTGCTCGCCGCGCCCGCACCCGGCTGGGTGGAGACCACCGACGTGATCGTCGTCGGCTCCGGGGTCGCCGGCCTGACCGCCGCGCTGCACCTGCGCGAGGCGGGACTGCACGTCACCGTGGTCACCAAGGTCAACATGGACGAGGGCTCGACCCGCTGGGCGCAGGGCGGCATCGCCGCGGTGCTCGACCCGGCCGACACCCCGGCCGCGCACGCGTACGACACCGAGGTGGCCGGGGTCGGACTGTGCGACCCGGCGGCGGTCCGGGTGCTGGTGGAGGAGGGCCCGACCCGGCTGCGCGAGCTGATGCGGCTCGGTGCCGAGTTCGACCGGCACCCGGACGGTTCGCTGATGCTCACCCGGGAGGGCGGCCACCGGGCGGACCGGATCGTGCACGCCGGCGGCGACGCCACCGGGGCCGAGGTGCAGCGGGCGCTGCACGCGGCGGTCCACCGGGACCCGTGGATCCGGCTGGTCGAGCACGCCCTGGTGCTGGATCTGCTGCGCGCCCCCGGCGACGGTCCGGACGGGCTCGGCCCGGCGTGCGGGATCACCCTGCACGTGCTCGGCGAGGGCAGCGAGGACGGCGTCGGGGCGATCCTGGCCCGGGCGGTGGTGCTGGCCACCGGCGGCATGGGCCAGGTCTTCGCGGCCACCACCAACCCGGCGGTCTCCACCGGGGACGGGGTGGCGCTGGCCCTGCGGGCCGGCGCGGCGGTCACCGACGTGGAGTTCGTCCAGTTCCACCCGACCGCGCTGATCGTGCCCGCCGGGGCGCCGGGCGCCACCCGGGCCCAGCAGCCGCTGGTCTCCGAGGCGCTGCGCGGCGAGGGCGCCCACCTGGTCGACGGGGACGGCAAGCGGTTCATGGTCGGCCAGCACGAGCTGGCCGAGCTGGCCCCCCGGGACGTGGTGGCCAAGGGCATCCACCGGGTACTGCTGGCCACCGGCGCGGACCACGTCTTTCTGGACGCCCGCCACCTGGGCGGTGACTTCCTGGCCCGGCGTTTCCCGACCATCGTCGCGTCCTGCCTGGCCATCGGGGTCGACCCGGCCACCGACCTGATCCCGGTCGCGCCGGCCGCCCACTACGCCTCCGGCGGAGTCCGCACCGACCTGCACGGCCGTACCTCCATTCCGGGCCTGTACGCCTGCGGCGAGGTGGCCTGCACCGGGGTGCACGGTGCCAACCGGCTGGCCAGCAACTCGCTGCTGGAGGGGCTGGTCTTCTCCCGCCGGATCGCCGAGGACGTCGCCACCGGGCTGCCCGAGCAGGCGAAGCCGGCCGAGACCGGCGCCTGGGTGGGCGGCCAGGGCTGGCTGGTGCCGGCGGAGACCACCCGGGCCCTGCAACGGGCGATGACCCGGGGCGCGGGGGTGCTCCGCTCGGCGGAGAGCCTGGCCGCGACCGCCGCCACCCTCACCGAGCTGGGCCAGGGCCGGGGCGTGCCGCGTACCGTCGACTGGGAGGCGACGAACCTGATCACGGTGGCATCGACGCTGGTCGCCGCCGCGTTCCACCGCCGGGAGACCCGGGGCTGCCACTGGCGGGAGGACTTCCCGACGGCCGACGAGCGATGGCTGGGCCACCTCGTCGCCGGAATCGGGACCGAGGGCTTGCTGAGCGAGCGGTGGGAGGAGAACCAGTGAGGGAGTCGACGGAGCGGGCGTTGCGGGCCGGTGGCCTGGACCCGGAGCGGGTCCGGCGGGTGATCGTCGACGCGCTCACCGAGGACCTGGGGCCGGACTTCCTCGACGTCACCAGCGTCGCCACCGTTCCGGCGGCGCAGAACGACACCGCCGACCTGGTCGCGCGCGCCGACGGCGTGGTGGCCGGGCTGCCCGTGGCGGCGGCCGTGTTCGAGCTGGTGGGCGAGGTGACCGGAGCGGATCGTACGGTCGAGGTGTCGCTGGTGGCCCAGGACGGGCAGCGGGTGGCGCGCGGCGACGTGCTGGCCACGCTGACCGGCCCGACCCGGCTGCTGCTCACCGCCGAGCGGACCGCGCTCAACCTGCTCTGCCGGATGTCCGGGGTGGCCACTCACACCCGGGCCTGGGCCGACTCCCTGGCCGGTACGAAGGCGATGGTGCTCGACACCCGCAAGACCACCCCCGGCCTGCGTGCCCTGGAGAAGTACGCGGTCCGCGCCGGCGGCGGCACCAACAAGCGGATGGGCCTGCACGACGTCGCCATGATCAAGGACAACCACAAGGTCGCCGCGGGCGGGATCGGCGCCGCCTACCGCCGGGTCCGGGAGGCGTTCCCGGACGTGCCGGTGCAGGTGGAGGTGGACACCCTGGCCGAGGCGGTGGAGGCGGTCGAGGCCGGTGCCGACTTTCTGCTCCTGGACAACATGACCCCGGCGCAGTTGCGCGAGGTGGTCGCGGCGGTGGGCGACCGGGCCGAGCTGGAGGCGACCGGCGGGCTGACCCTGCCGGTGGCGGCCGAGTACGGCGCGACCGGCGTCGACTTCCTCTCGGTGGGCGCGCTGACCCACTCCTCGCCGATCCTGGACATCGCCCTGGACCTGCGCGAGGAATGAGCCGGAGCTGGTCTTCGTTCGCGACTGTGCGGCTCGCAAACCCGGCTCACTCCTGGCGCTCACCCGGCGCGAGCGCCGTCTAGGCTGCCAGCGTGCTGCTCTGCATCGACATCGGAAACACCAACACCGTGCTGGCGACCTTCGACGGCGACAAGCTGGTGCACTCCTGGCGGATCAAGACCGACGCCCGTTCCACCGCGGACGAGCTGGGGCTGATGTTCCGGGGGCTGCTGGCCGGTGACGCCGTGGAGATCACCGGGGTGGCCGCCTGCTCGACGGTGCCGGCCGCGCTGCGCTCGCTGCGCACCATGCTGTCCCGCTACTACGCGGACCTGCCGAGCGTGGTCGTCGAGCCCGGGGTACGCACCGGGGTGCAGCTCGCCATCGACAACCCGAAGGAGGTCGGCGCGGACCGGGTGGTCAACACCCTGGCCGCGTACACGCTCTACGGCGGGCCGTCGATCGTGGTGGACTTCGGCACCACCACCAACTTCGACGTGATCAGCGACCGGGGCGAGTTCCTCGGCGGGGCGTTCGCGCCGGGCATCGAGATCTCCTTCGACGCGCTGGCCGCCCGCGCCGCCCAGCTGCGCAAGGTGGAGGCCACCAAGCCCCGCTCGGTGATCGGCAAGAACACCGTCGAATGCCTCCAGGCCGGCCTCTACTTCGGCTTCGCCGGCCAGGTGGACCGGATCGTCGAGCGGATGACCGAGGAGCTGGGCGAGGTCAAGGCGGTGATCGCCACCGGCGGTCTGGCCGCCCTGGTCCTCAGCGAGTGCCGCACGATCACCCACCACGAGCCGATGATCACCCTCATCGGCCTGCGCATGGTCTACGAGCGCAACCGCTGAGGTGCCAGGAACGGCCCTTCTCAGCGCCTGCGGTAGAGCAGGGCCCTTTCTTGACACCGTCGGCGTGCGCCCGCTCCCGGTCGAACCAGTGGTACGCCTGCCCCACCAGCACCGCGTCCGCCGCGCCGTCCGGCAGCGGCACCGCCTCGGCGCTGCCGGCCAGCGCCGTGGTGCCCGGCGTGGCTGCCGCCAGTTGCGCCCGCATCCCCGGATCCGGCTCGACGGGTCCGACCTCCGACAACTCCAGCTCGGCTGGCGGCCATGATTCGGTCTCCGTGCCCATGGACGGCACTCCGGGCCGAAGTAAGGCCGGTCTGGCGCCGCGCCCCGACCTGGAGCGGTCGTGCTGCCAGAGCGCGAGCACGCCCCGGGTGAGGATGCCGGTGCCCGCGCCGAGGTCCACCACCCGGGCGGGCACGGCCAGGCCGTCGAGCGCCCAGCGCAGCGCGTTCTCCGGATAGCGGGGCCGGAACCGGTCGTATGCCGCGGCGGCGGCGCCGAAGGAGAGCGCGTGAGTGGGGTCCGTCATGGCCGGCAGGTTATCCCGTAACGACCCGCTGGCGGCTTGAGTACGCTCATGGGCTGACCCCGCCGATATTTCCAAGGCTTGAGGAAGCGTGCCGTGACCGAGCAGAACGCCCTGCCAGTAGACCCCGCCGACGACCTTCCCGAGCAGATGAAGGTCCGCCGGGAGAAGCGGGACCGGATGCTCGCCGACGGCGTCGAGCCGTACCCGGTCGGCTACCCCCGGACCAGCACGCTGGCCACCGTCCGCGCCCAGTACGCGGAGCTGCCCACCGACACCGCCACCGGCGACCGGGTCTCGGTCACCGGGCGGGTGATCTTCGTACGCAACACCGGCAAGCTCTGCTTCGCCACCCTCCGGGACGGTGACGGCACCGAACTCCAGGCCATGCTCTCGCTGGACCGGGTCGGCGCGGAGCGGCTGGAGGACTGGAAGCGCCTGGTCGACCTCGGCGACCACGTCGGCGTCACCGGTGAGGTGATCACCAGCCGGCGCGGCGAGCTGTCGGTCCTGGTCGAGGAGTGGGCGGTCACCGCCAAGGCGCTGCGCCCGCTGCCGGTGGCCCACAAGCCGCTGAGCGAGGAGGCCCGGGTCCGCCAGCGCTACGTGGACCTGGTCGTCCGCCCGCAGGCGCGACAGATGGTGCGTACCCGGGCGGCCGCGATGCGCAGCCTCCGCGACACCCTGCACGCGCGGGACTTCGTCGAGGTGGAGACCCCGATGCTCCAGTTGCTGCACGGGGGCGCGGCGGCCCGCCCATTCGTGACCCACAGCAATGCGCTCAACACGGATCTGTATCTGCGAATCGCGCCGGAACTGTTTCTCAAGCGGGCCGTGGTCGGCGGTGTCGATCGGGTCTTCGAGATCAACCGCAACTTCCGTAATGAGGGCATCGACTCCTCGCACTCGCCGGAGTTCGCGATGCTCGAGGCCTACCAGGCCTACGGTGACTACAACACGATGGCCGAGCTGACCCGAAATCTCGTCCAGCAGGCCGCGATCGCGGTCAGCGGATCGACCGTCGTCACCCACGCCGACGGCCGCGAGTTCGATCTGGGCGGCGAGTGGCGGTCGGTGTCGCTCTTCGGTGTTCTTTCGGAGGCGCTCGGTGAGGAGGTCACCGTCCGCACCGAAAGGTCGCGCCTGGTCGAGTACGCCGACAAGGTCGGGCTCGGGGTCGACCCGAAGTGGGGCCCGGGCAAGCTGGCCGAGGAGCTGTTCGAGGAACTGGTCGTGCCCTCGTTGCAGGCGCCCACCTTCGTGCGCGACTACCCGGAGGAGACCAGCCCGCTCACCCGGGGGCACCGCAGCGAGCCGGGCCTGGCCGAGAAGTGGGACCTCTACGTCCTCGGCTTCGAGCTGGGCACCGCGTACTCCGAGCTGGTCGACCCGGTGGTGCAGCGCGAGCGGCTGGTGGCCCAGGCGCAGCTCGCCGCCCGCGGTGACGACGAGGCGATGCGACTGGACGAGGACTTTCTCCGGGCGATGGAGTACGGAATGCCGCCGGCCGGCGGCATGGGAATGGGAATCGATCGGCTCTTGATGGCGCTGACCGGCCTGGGAATTCGGGAAACGATCCTGTTCCCGTTGGTCCGGCCGGAGTAGCCGGCGACCGTCTCCGGGTCGTTACCGCGTCCTATTGACGCGACAAGCGTCGGGCGGGTTATTGTGCTCCTGTATTCGCAGGAGCACACCCTGCTCGAAAGGAATGTGGGACGTGGCCAAGCAGATCATTCACAAGCTGGTCGATGACCTGGACGGCGGGGACGCTGACGAGACCGTCAAGTTCGCGCTCGACGGCGTGCAGTACGAGATCGACCTGTCGGCGTCGAACGCCGAGAAATTGCGCGGGGTATTCGATCTGTACATCAAGCACGGCACCAAGGTCGGGCGTGGCGGCGTGGTCGTCGGCGGCCGGGCCGCCCGTGGCCGTGGCGGCGCGACCGCCGACCGCGAGCAGAACAAGGCCATCCGGGCCTGGGCCAAGAAGGCCGGCAAGGACATTTCCGACCGGGGCCGCATCCCGCAGGAGATCGTCGACGAGTACCACGCGAAGGCGGGTCACTGACCAGACGACCCGAACGGGCGACAAACCGACGCCGGACCGGAGTGCCACTCCGGGCCGGCGTCGTCGTTTCCACCCCCCTGCGCCGTCTGTCCGGTCCGCCGGCGTCGGCGAGGCCGGGTTCGGGCGCCGCGAGTCCGGGGGGCGGCCCCGCCGGGGGGGGGTCCGGACGGCGCCGCCCAGGTCGGGCGGCACCGGTGCCGGGCCTCGGGTGAG
>NZ_JBEYER010000110.1:0-22063 GCF_040634005.1 Micromonospora sp. NPDC007271 | reverse complement strand
TAGGTAAGCGTGGATAGGATGGCTGTGTGACCAAGTACGAATACGGTCAGTTGCTCCCGGTGCTCGTGGGGGCCGCACCCGCCCAGGACCGCACCACTGCCGAGATCCGCCACCAGCCACGAAGTGGCGGTCACCGCCGGGGCCATCGGCGCACCCGCCGGAATGGCCAGCCCGGCCGTCGCCAGGGCCTCGCCGCCGACCGCCGCCTGGGCGGGATCGACCGCCGGCGGGGACGGTACGGCGGGTGGGGGCACCGGCGGCTTCACGGCCGGGCAC
Organism: Micromonospora sp. NPDC007271; assembly: GCF_040634005.1. Classification (NCBI taxonomy): domain Bacteria; kingdom Bacillati; phylum Actinomycetota; class Actinomycetes; order Micromonosporales; family Micromonosporaceae; genus Micromonospora; species Micromonospora sp. NPDC007271. The sequence continues at coordinate 21,787 of NZ_JBEYER010000110.1, read as the reverse complement.
GACACGTACGGCGCGGCGGTCGCCGGCGCTGCCGGCACGACCACCGCGGCGGGCACGGTGAGGACCGCGCCGACCAGCACACGAAGGATGGCCACGTTACGTACGGTAATCGTCAGCCGGGCGGGCGCGGCCCGATTGGCGAAAGCACCACGACGCTGCCGCCGGCCGCTGGCCCCGTCGAGGGTCGGGGGGAGCGGCCCGTCGTGGCCGCCCCTATGCTCGGGCGCATGGCAGATCCGTTCCGGGTACGCATCACGGTGCGCGGCTACGAGCTTGACACCCAGGGCCACCTGAACCAGGCCGTCTACCTTCAGTACGGTGAGCACGCCCGGTGGGAGTGCCTGCGGGCCGCCGGCATCTCCCAGGACCGGCTCATCGCCAGCGGAGTGGGCCCGGTCGCGCTGGAGGTCACCGTCCGCTACCTCAGCGAGCTGCGCGGCGGCGACGAGGTGGACGTGTCCTGCGAGTTTCGCTGGGGCGAGCGCAAGACGTTCCACATCGACCAGAACTACACCCGGCCGGACGGCACCCAGGTCGCGACGCTGACCGGGGTGGCCGGCCTGCTCGACCTGTCCGCACGGCGGCTGGTGCCCGACCCGCGCGAGCGGTTCCGGCAGCTGGCCACCGATCCGGGCCCCCTCAACCTCTGAGCCGAGCCGGCCGCCCCCGCCCACTTGGGCGGGCCTAGGGAATGGCCAGGCCGTACGCGGCGAGGATCTCGGTGATCGGCTGGTAGTAGCTGGTGCCGCCGCTGACGCAGTTCCCGCTACCGCCCGAGAGGATGCCGATGACCGTGCCGGTCGAGGCAACGTAGAGCGGACCGCCGCTGTCGCCGGGTTCCGCGCAGATGTTGGTGCGGATCAGCCCGTACACGGCGCCCTCGGCGTAGTTGACCGTCTGGTTCAGCGCGGTGACCGTGCCGCACCGCACCCCCGTGGTGGCGCCGCTGCGGCAGACCGCCTGACCGACGTACGCGTTGCCGGCGCCGTTGACGGTGAGCAGGCCCGGGTGGGTGTAGATCGCGCTCGGATGCGCGATCGTGCCGGTGTGGCGCACCACGCCGTAGTCGTCCCCGGGGAAGCTGCTGCCGGTCCGGGTGCCGAGCACCGTGGTGTACGCACTGTCGGCGTACCAGGTGTCGGCGAGCCTGGTGCAGTGCCCGGCGGTGACGAAGTAGTAGGTGCTGCCGCTGCGGACGTTGGCGCCGAGCGAGCAGCGACCGCCGCCGCCGTAGACGGCCTCGCCGCCGGCGATCAGGGTGCGCAGCCGGCCGGGCTCGCGACGCAGCATGGCACCGGCCCGGGCCGCGGTGTCCCGCAACGCCGTCAGCTCGGCCCCGACGACCGTGTCGTCCACGGTGAGGGTCATCCGCCCGGCGGCCGGGTCGAAGCCCCAGGCGGTGCCGGGCGTACGCACCTCGGCAAGCGTCCCGGCCGCCCGATCCGGGTCGGGCCGCGCCTGGGCGGCGGCCGGGGTGCCGGTGAGCACGGCCGCCAGGACGAGAGCGACGAGCGGGAGAGGACGCATCCAAGCCTCCGATCAATCGACTTCGACCGATGCACGTCCAGGATCCGCCAGCGCCGCCGGCCATTCAAGCCCCACCGCCACTTCCCCAGCGACCGGCCGTCGCCCCAGCACCGCACAGCGCGACCCGTCCCGGACGGCAGCACCTCACCCGATCCGGTGAGTGCCGTCGTCGGGTAGGAACGACGGGCACTTACGGACGACCTCCGCGCCGGGCTAGACCAGGGGTGAACGCTGGCCGAGCACACCGAGGGGGTTCACCGCATGCAGCGCTGTTCCAGCGCCGGCTTCGGCAGCGCCGAGGCGGTCGCGGAGGCGATCCTCTACGAGGGCTACCTGCTCTATCCGTACCGCCGGTCGTCGGGAAAGAACCGGGTGCGCTGGCAGTTCGGCGTGCTCGTACCGCCGGCCTGGGCGGAGGCGCACGGCCTGGTCGACAGCGGCGTGGCAGGCTCCGCCGAGTCGCCGTGGCAGCAGACCGAATGCCTGGTGGAGGCCCCGGAGGCGGCAGTCGTCCGGATCCGGCTGCGGTTCCTGCACCTGCAACGGAAGGTGGTCGAGGAACGCACGGCCGACGGTGACTACCGGCCGGTCGACCGGATCGACGTCGCGGGCCGCACGGAACTCAGCTTCGACGAGGCCGTGCCGCAGGAGTTCGACGTCGAGGCGCCGCTCGCCGACCTGCGGCACGGGCGCCACCTCGACGTCCGGGTGCCGGGCGGCGAGCACGTCGAGCCGCTGGTCGACGGCCGGGGTGAGCCGGTGGGGCGGGTGGTGCGTCGCCGCGCTCCGCTGTCCGCGGCGGTCCGCGTCTCCGCCGAGGAGTGTCGGGCGCCCTTCCGGTTGCTGCGGCTCACGGTACGCGTCGAGAACACCGATCGGAGCACCCCGGCGGACAGCCGGCGTGCCGATGCCCTGCGGTGTTGCCTGCTGGCGACGCACACCCTGCTCGCCGTCGACCGCGGCCGCTTCCTGTCGCTGCTCGATCCGCCCGAGTGGGCGGCGCACGCGGCGCGGGAGTGCCGGAACGTGCACACCTTTCCGGTGCTCGCGGGCGAGCCGGACAGCCCCGACGTGCTCCTCTCGTCGCCCGTCATCCTCTACGACCACCCGCGGATCGCGCCGGAGAGCCCAGGCGACCTGCACGACGCGACCGAGATCGACGAGATCCTGTCGCTGCGTACCCTCACCCTCTCCGACGCCGAGAAACACGAGGTCCGGGCCACCGATCCGCGGGCGGCCGCCATCCTCGACCGCGTCGAGGCCATGCCGCCCGAGGTCCTCGAACGGCTGCACGGCGCGATCCGCGCCCTCGAGCCCGTACGCCCGCCGGACCGGGCCGTCGAGCGGGCACCCGAACCGACACCCTGGTGGGAGCCGGGCGCTGACCCGGCGCCCGGACCGGAGGCCGAGGTCGTCCTCGTCGCGGGCACACCCCTGATGCGCGGCAGCCGGGTCCGGTTACGACCGCGCCGCCGGGGCACCGACGCGCACGACATGTTCCTGGCCGGCCGTACCGCTCGGGTGGAGCAGGTGCTGCTGGACGTGGACGGGACGCGGTTCCTGGCCGTGACGGTGGACGACGACCCGGGTGCGGAGCTGCACCAGTGGTACGGCCGCCTGCGCCACTTCCGCCCCGACGAGGTCGAGCCGCTGCCGGACGGGACCAGAACGCCGCCCGACGAGATCGCCGCGCCGTCCGGGGCGGCCACGGCGCTCCCCCGAGCGGCGGTGACGTTCCCCGGAGCGACTGCGGCGCTGCCCGGGGAGGTCGAGGCGCAATGAGCGGCGACGACGCCGGCGGCGGCCGGGTGCTGGTCGCCGGGATCGGGAACATCTTCCTCGGCGACGACGCCTTCGGGGTGGAGGTGGTTCGGCGGCTGCGGGACGTCGTCCTCCCGGCCGGGGTGGATGTGTCCGATTACGGCATTCGGGGCATGCATCTGGCCTACGATCTGCTGGACGGCCGCCACGACGTGCTGGTCCTGGTGGACGCGTTGCCGCTGGACGAGCCACCGGGGACGCTGGCCGTCCTGCGGGTGGATCTCGACGAACCCGGCTGGACCCTGCGGCCGACGGACGTGCTGGAGGCACCGGCCGCCGACGGGCACGGCATGGACCCCGAGTCGGTGCTGCGCCTGCTCCGCAGCCTGGGTGGCACGGTCGACCGCGTCCTCGTGGTGGGCTGCCGACCCGCCGTCCTGGACGAGCGGATGGGGCTGTCGGCGCCGGTTGCCGGCGCGGTCGACGAGGCGGTCCGGACGGTGGTCGGGATCGTGCGGGAGGAAGCCGCTCGGCTCGCTGCCGGGCGGGAGCCACAGGAACCCTGCCAGCGGGCAGCAGCCGAGAAGGAGGTGACCGCCGATGCATGAGACGGGTCTGTCCGAAGCGATCGTGACGGCGGCGGTACGCAGGGCCGCGGGACGTCGGGTCACCGGCCTGCGGGTGCGGGTCGGTGGTCACCCGGTCGATCCCGAGGTCGTCACGCAGGGCATCCAGCTGGCCGCCGCCGGCACGGTCGCCGCGGACGCCGCGGTGGATCTCGTGCTGGAACCGATGACGGTGCGCTGCCACGACTGTGGCCGCAGCGGGCCGGTCACCGACCACCTCGCGATGGTGGCCTGCCCGCAGTGCGGTGGCGTCGACATCGACGTCACCGGCAGCGACGACGTGGTGCTGGAGTCGATCACGCTGGACAGCGTCGAGCTGGGTGTGGCCTGATGGACGCCACCGAGCTGCTGCGGCACGACCATCGCGTGGTGGAACAGCTGTTCCGGGACTATCGGGCGGCCGAATCGGACGCGCAGCGCCGCGGCGTCGTGGAGATCCTCGTCCGCGAGCTGTCGAAGCATGCCGCGCTCGAGGAGGTGCTCTTCTACCCGTTCGCCGCGCGGGTGCTGGCCGACGGGCAGGTGGACCGGCACCTCGCCGGGCACCGGCCGATCAAGGAACTGCTCCTCGAGCTGGACCGTTGCCGGGCCGGCGATCCCGCCCAGGACCAGCTGATGGAGCGGCTGGCGTCCGCCGTCGAGCGGCACGTGCGGGACGACGAGGACGAGCTCATGCCGCTGCTCTGTTCCCGGGCGGACGAGCAGGCGCTGAGCGAGCTGGGCCAGGAGATCGACCAGGGCAAGCAGCGGGCCCCGACGCGCCCGCACCCGCACGCACCGGACAAACCGCCGGCGCTGGCCCTCGCGGCGCCGGTGGCGGCCATCTACGACCGGCTGCGGGATCGGATGCAAGGGAGGCCACGCACATGACGCAGAGCAGCCGCGGCACCGCCGTGATCCCGCAGGAGAACGGGTTCGACGAGGTCACCATCCTGTGGATCTCCGAGGGCATGAGTTGTGACGGCGACTCGGTGTCGATGACGGCCTCCGGCCAGCCGGCGATCGAGGACATCGTGCTCGGGCTCATCCCCGGCCTGCCGAAGGTCAACCTGCACAACAAGGTGCTGTCACCGGCGGCCGGCGGCGAGGAGTTCCTGGCGCCGTACCGGAAGGCGGCGCGCGGGGAGATGCGAGAGCCGTTCATCCTCGTCATCGAGGGCTCCATCCCGAACGAGAACATCAACGGCGACGGGTACTGGACGTCGTTCGGCAACGACGAGCAGACCGGTGAGCCGCTGACCTTGAACTGGTGGATCGACCAGCTGGCGCCGAAGGCGTGGGCGGTCGTCGCCGCCGGCACCTGCGCGACGTACGGCGGCATCCACGCCATGGCGGGCAACCCGACGGGGTGCATGGGACTGGCCGACTATCTGGGGTGGGACTTCCGCTCCCAGGGCGGCCTGCCGATCGTCAACGTGCCCGGCTGCCCGATCCAGCCGGAGAACTTCATGGAGACCCTGACCTGGGTGCTCTATCACGCCGCCGGCTCGGCCCCGCCCCCGCCGCTGGACCACATGCTGCGGCCCCAGTGGCTGTTCGGCAAGACCGTGCACGAGGGCTGCGACCGGGCCGCCTACTACGAGCAGGCCGACTTCGCCAAGGACTACAACTCCCCCAAGTGTCAGGTCAAGATCGGCTGCTGGGGGCCGGTCATCAACTGCAACGTGCCGAAGCGCGGCTGGATGGGCGGCGTGGGCGGCTGCCCCAACGTCGGCGGCATCTGCATCGCCTGCACCATGCCGGGCTTCCCCGACAAGTTCATGCCGTTCATGGACATGCCTCCTGGCGGCAGCCTGTCCAGCATGCTCATCAAGCCGTACGGCGCCCTGATCCGCCGCCTGCGCAGCATCACCAACGTGACGGCCAACAAGGAACCGAAGTGGCATCACAACGGCCCGGAGCTCACCAGCGGCTACAACCCCCGGTGGCGTCCGTACGGCCCGGCGGACCCCCGCCGTCAGGCAGCAGAGGAGAAGAACAAACCGTGACCGCGACGAAACCCAAGCCGGCCACCGGCACCAAACCCGGCGAACTGGTGGAGATGGCGTGGGACCCGATCACCCGGATCATCGGCAACCTCGGCGTCTACACCAAGATCGACTTCGCGAACCGCGTGGTCGCCGAATGCCACACCACCTCGTCGCTGTTCCGCGGCTACTCGGTGTTCATGAAGGGCAAGGACCCGCGCGACGCCGGCTTCATCACCAGCCGGATCTGCGGCATCTGCGGCGACAACCACACGACCTGCTCGGTCTACGCGCAGAACATGGCGTACGGCATCAAGAACCCGCCACTGGCCGAGTGGATCATCAACCTCGGCGAGGCCGCCGAGTACATGTTCGACCACACCCTCTTCCAGGACAATCTCGTCTTCGTCGACTTCTGCGAGGCGATGGTCAAGCAGACCAACCCGAGTGTGCTCGCCCGCGCGGAGAAGACCCCGGCACCGCACCGCGACATCCACGGCTACCGGACGATCGCCGACATCATGCGGGCGTACAACCCGTTCGAGGGCGAGGTCTACAAGCAGGCGCTGAAGGTCAGCCGGACCACTCGGGAGATGTTCTGCCTCATGGAGGGCCGGCACGTCCACCCGTCGACGGTCTATCCCGGTGGCGTCGGCACCATGCCGCAGCCGACGCTGTTCACCGACTACCTGACCCGGCTGCTCAGCATCCTCGACTTCGTCAAGCAGGCCGTCGCCCTGAACGACGACATCTTCGACTTCTGGTACGAGGCGCTGCCCGGCTACGAGGAGGTCGGCCGCCGCCGGGTGCTGCTCGGCTGCTGGGGCTCGTTCCAGGATCCCGACGTCGTCGACTACAAGTACGAGACCATGACGAACTGGGGGCGGGCGATGCACGTCACGCCCGGCATCGTCGTCGACGGCAAGCTGCTCACCACTGACCTGGTCGACATCAACCTCGGCATCCGGATCCTGCTCGGCAGCTCCTACTACCAGGACTGGGTCGGCCAGGAGGAGCCGTTCGTCAAGTACGACCCGCTCGGCAACCCGGTCGACCTCCGCCACCCCTGGAACCAGACCACGCTCCCCGACCCGGGCAAGCGCGACTTCGACGACCGGTACAGCTGGGTGATGAGCCCCCGCTGGTTCGACAAGAGCAGCGGAGAGCATCTCGCCCTGGACACCGGCGGCGGCTGTTTCGCCCGGCTGTACACCACCGCCCTGGCGAAGATGGTGGACACCCCGTACGTCAAGTCGACCGGGCACAGCGTGCTGATCTCGCTGCCGAAGAGCCAGAAACTGCCCGAGATGACGCTGGAGTGGAAGATTCCGAAGTGGTCGAACGCGATCGAGCGGGACCGCTCGCGGGCCTACTTCATCGCGTACTCCGCGGCGATGTCGCTGTATTTCCTGGAGCGGGCGATGGAGCGGGTGCGCGGCGGCGACATGCGGGTCTTCGCCGAGTTCGAGGTGCCGGACGAGGCCATCGGCTGCGGCTTCCACGAGGCCGTCCGGGGCCTCCTGTCGCACCACATCGTGATCCGGGATCGCAAGATCGCCAACTACCACCCGTACCCGCCGACGCCGTGGAACGCCAGCCCCCGCGACAGCTACGGCACCCCGGGGCCGTATGAGGACGCGATCCAGAACACGCCCATCTTCGAGGAGAACGGCCCGGACAACTTCAAGGGCGTGGACATCATGCGGGCGGTGCGCAGCTTCGACCCCTGCCTGCCGTGCGGCGTGCACATGTACGTCGGCGGCGGGCAGACCGTCAAGAAGATCCACTCGCCGATGTTCGGCGCGTCGCATGGCTGAGCAGCCGGACGTCCCGCGGCTCGACGACGCGGCCGTCGAGCCGCGGCTGGCCCGCCTGGACGCCGTGCTCGGCCAACTCGAGCAGACCCCCGGCCGCACCGCCGAGCTGGCGCTGGAGGCCGTCGAGCTGCTGACCGAGGTGTACGGCGAGGCGCTGGCCCGGGTCACCGACCTCGCCGCCGACGGCCCCCGCGCGCTCGACCGGCTCACCGGCGACGAACTGCTCCGGCACCTGCTGCTGTTGCACCGGATCCACCCGGATCCGCCGGAGCGGCGGGTGGCCCGCGCCGTCGACGACCTGCGACCGCAGGTACGCGCGCAGGGCGGCGAGATCACGCTCGTCGGTGTCCAGGACGACGTTGTGAGGATCAGCCTGTCGGCGAGTTCCTGTGGGGCGACGGCCCTGCGCGACCTCGTCCGGGAGCAGGTGTTGACCTTCGCTCCGGAAATCTCCACGGTCGACGTGGTGGCGCCCGCGCCGGCTCCGGCGCTGATCCCGGTGGCCACGCTGTGGCGGCGGCCGGACGGAACCCCGGCCGACCGGGCAGCGGCGGGCGACGGCGTGCCGCAGGCCGCGGGACCGCTGGCGTTGGGTGGCCCGGCGTGACGGCCGGCGCGCTGGAGCGGGCGATCCGCCGTGCGCGGCAGCGCGCGACGTCGGTCGAGCGGTGCGGCATGTGCGCCGGGCCGGTCGGCCCGGCACACCGGCACGTGTGGGACGAGCAGGACGGCGAGCTGTCGTGCGCCTGCACGCCGTGCTCGCTCCTGTTCGAGCGCGACGCGGCCGGCGGCGGTCGGTACCAGCTCGTCCCCACCGGCGGCAGGCGGCTCGCCGACCTGTCCGTCGACGGACTCGGGGTGCCGGTCGGGCTGGCGTTCTTCGTGAAGCGGCGGGACGGCCGCGTGCTCGGCCACTATCCGAGCCCGCTCGGCACGACCGAGTCGGAGGTCGACGCCGACGCCTGGCGGGCCGTCGAGGCACGATCACCCGCGCTGGCCGAGCTGCGGCCGCGAATCGAGGCGTTCCTGGTGTGGACCGGCACGCCCCGCGGCGGCGGCCACCAGTGGGTGGTTCCCGTCGACGACTGCTTCCGGCTGGTGGCGATCATCCGCCGGCACTGGACGGGCATGTCCGGGGGAAGCACGGTGTGGCGGGAGGTCTCTGGGTTCTTCGACGACCTCGGCCGACGGCACGGCCGGCCGGCCGGCCGGCCGGCAACGACTGATGGAGGAGGCGGGAATGGGCGAGATCCGGGTTGGTGATCCCGACGTCGAACTCGACGCTCCGGCGCACACCAAGGGCGTGGAAGAGGGTAACTCACGGCGAAGGAAGCAGGCCGGCCATCACGATGACGGGACGGTGGACGCCCGCCGGTCGACCGGCATCCGGCCCAAGAAGCACGGCCCGATCCTGCCGATCATGCCGAACCTGCCGCCCGGCTGAGGGCCGGTGCGGGGGCCGAAGGAGGAGAGCGATGCGCAAGCTGTTCGCGCTGCTGGCCGGCGCGGCCGTCCTCGGGTTGTTCTGGAAGGAACTTCCCGCGCTGCGGCGCTACATCAAGATCGAGAAAATGTGAGCGGAAAGGGGCGAACCAGCCGATGTGTCTAGGGATCCCGGGCGAGATCGTCGAGATCAAGGCCGGCCGCGACGACCTCGCCATCGTGGACGTCGTGGGCGTCCGGCGGGCGATCAACATCGGGCTGCTCGGCCAGGACCAGGTTGGCATCGGCGACTGGGTGCTCGTGCACGTCGGGTTCGCCATGTCCAAGATCGACGAAGCCGAGGCCGCCGCCACGTTGGCGCTGTTGAACGACCTCGGACAGGCGTACACCGACGAGCTGCAGGCGCTCGCCGAGTCCGACATCACCTAGGGAAACGACCACATGCGTTTCGTTGACGAGTACCGCGACGCGGACCGGGCCCGGGCACTGGCCACCCAGATCGCCGCGTTGTGCGAACCGGGCCGGCAGTACAAGTTCATGGAGGTCTGCGGCGGCCACACGCACACCATCTACAAGCACGGGCTCGAGGACTACCTGCCGGAGAACGTCTCGCTCGTACACGGCCCGGGCTGCCCGGTGTGCGTGATTCCGATGGGCCGGGTGGACGACGCCATCGCGATCGCCCACGAGCCCGGGGTCATCATGACCGCGTTCGGGGACATGATGCGGGTCCCCGGCGGCAGCGGCTCGTTCTTCGACGCCAAGGCGGCCGGGGCCGACATCCGGATGGTGTACTCGCCGTTGGACGCCTTGAAGATCGCCCGGACCAACCCGGACCGTCGGGTCGTGTTCATGGCGATCGGGTTCGAGACGACCTCACCCTCCACGGCCATGACCGTGCTGCGGGCCGCCGCCGAGGGGATCGACAACTTCTCGGTCTTCTGCAACCACGTCACGATCCTGCCGGCGATCAAGGCGATCCTCGACTCACCGGACCTGCGTCTCGACGGCTTCCTCGGGCCGGGGCACGTCTCGACCGTCATCGGGTGCCGGCCGTACGAGTTCATCGCCCGCGACTACGGCAAGCCGCTGGTGTGCGCCGGGTTCGAGCCACTGGACCTCCTGCAGTCGGTCTTCATGCTGCTCGAGCAGCTCGCCGAGGGCCGCTGCGAGGTGGAGAACCAGTACACCCGGGTGGTGCCCTGGGAGGGCAACCTGCGGGCGCTGGAGGCCATCGGCCGGGTCATGGAGCTGCGCCCGTACTTCGAGTGGCGCGGGCTCGGCTTCATCTCCCACTCCGCCCTGCGGATGCGCGACGAGTACGCGGCCTTCGACGCCGAGCGGCTCTTCGACGTACCCGGGGTGCGGGTCGCCGACCCGAAGGCCTGCCAGTGCGGCGAGGTGCTCAAGGGTGTGCTCAAACCCTGGGAGTGCAAGGTGTTCGGCACCGCGTGCACGCCGGAGACGCCCATCGGCACGTGCATGGTCTCCTCGGAGGGCGCCTGCGCGGCCTACTACAACTTCGGCCGGTTCACCCGGCAGCGGCTGGCGGTGGCGGTGCGGGCATGACCACCGAACGCACGGCCGACTGGGCCGAACGCGCCGTGGCCGAGGCCGAGGGCCTGGCCGAGCGGACGCCTGACCGGCTCTCGCCCGAACAGCAGGTGCTGCACCGCATCGAGCGGGCTCGCCAGCGCAGGCCGAGGGTCAGGGAGGACCGGGTCACCCTCGCGCACGGCGCGGGCGGAAAGGCGACCCGTACGCTGGTCGAAGGGATCTTCGTCGAGGCGTTCCGCAACCCGACCCTGGAGGCGCTCGACGACGCCGCGGTGCTGTGCCCGGGTGTCGACCGGCTGGCCTTCACCACCGACTCGTACGTGGTGTCGCCGCTGTTCTTCCCCGGCGGCGACATCGGCGACCTCGCCGTCAACGGCACGGTCAACGACCTCGCGGTCAGCGGCGCCCGCCCGTTGTACCTGTCCGCCGGGTTCATCCTCGAGGAGGGCTTTCCCGTCGCCGACCTGCAACGGATCACCGCCTCCATGGCGGCCGCGGCGCGCCGGGCCGGGGTCCAGGTGGTCACCGGGGACACGAAGGTGGTTCAGCACGGCAAGGCCGACGGCTGCTACATCAACACCGCGGGGGTCGGCCTGCTGGAGCGGCCGGTGGCGTTGGGCACCGGGCACGTCCGGCCGGGTGACGCGGTCGTCGTCTCCGGCCCGATCGGCGACCACGGGGTCACCGTCATGCTCGCCCGCGGGGAACTGGACATCGAGGCCGACCTCGTCTCGGACACCGCTCCCCTGCACGACCTCGTGGCGGCCCTGCTGGACGCCGCGCCGGGCGTGCGACTGCTGCGGGACGCCACCCGGGGCGGCGTGGCGACCGTCCTCAACGAGGTGGCGCAGGCGGCGGGGATGGCCGTCGTCGTCGACGAGGCCGCAGTGCCGGTGCGTCCCGCCGTCACCGGGGCCTGCGAACTGCTCGGCATCGACCCGCTCTACGTCGCCTGCGAGGGGCGCTTCGTCGCGGTGGTCGACGGCGCGCAGGCGCCGGCGGCCGTGGCGGCGCTGCGCGGCCAACCGCTCGGCGAGGGCGCGAGCGTCATCGGTCACGTCGCCGCTGATCCGCCCGGCATGGTGCTGCTCAGGACCGCCTTCGGCGGCACCCGCGTCGTCGACCTGCTCGTCGGTGATCCACTGCCGCGCATCTGCTGACCCGGCCGGGGGCCCGGCCGGGGGTGCGGGTAGGGCGCTCGACGGGGCCCTGCCCTACGCAGCCGGCGCGGGCCCGGCCCGGCTGGCCCGTCAGCCGGCTGAGCCGGCCCGGTGGCGGGCGGCGGCCACCACCGCCTGGCCGAGGGAGATGCCGCCGTCGTTGGGGGGCACCCGCGAGTGCACCAGCGGCCGGAACGCCGCCGCCTCCAGCCCGCACACCACCCGGTCGAGCAGCAGCACGTTCTGGAACACGCCGCCGGAGAGCGCGACGCTGGTCAGGCCCGTGCGCTCCCGGACGGCCGCCGCCGCCCGCACCGTGGCGTCCGCCAGGCCGTGGTGGAAGCGTGCGGCGATCCGGCCGCGGTCGACCCCGGCGAGCAGGTCCTCGACCACGCACCGGACCAGCTGGCGCCCGACGCCGACGAGCGGCACCGGGCCGGACGCGTCGACCCGGTAGCCGCCGCGCTCGGTGGGATCCGCCCGCTGTTCCAGGGCGACAGCGGCCTGCCCCTCGTAGCTGACCCGGTCGCGCAGGTCGAGGAGCGCCGAGACGGCGTCGAACAGTCGGCCCACGCTGGAGGTGCGCGGCGAGTTCAGCCCGCTACGCGCCAGCGCCACCACCGCCGGCCACCGCCGCTCGTGCCGCCGCAGCACCGGCAGGTCCGGCAACGCGTCGTGGTAGACCTCGTTCAGGTACGCCACGGCCATCCGCCACGGCTCGCGGATCGCCGCCGACCCGCCGGGCATGGGCACCGCGTCGAGGTGGCCGACCCGCTCGAACCCGGTCAGGTCCGCGAGGAGCAGCTCGCCGCCCCAGAGGGTGCCGTCGGTGCCGAACCCGAGACCGTCGAACGCGATGCCGATCGCCGGGCCGGGCTCGCCGTTGTCGGCCAGGCAGGCGGCGACGTGGGCGTGGTGGTGCTGCACGCCGACCAGCTCGACGTCGTCGCGTTGCCGCGCGTACTTCGTCGACAGGTACTCCGGATGCAGGTCGTGGGCGACGAGCTGCGGGCGGATGTCGAACAACCGGCCGAAGTGCTCGATGCCGTCGGTGAACGCGCACAGCGTCTCGTAGTTCTCCAGGTCGCCGATGTGGTGCGACACGAACGCGCGCTGCCCCTTGGCCAGGCAGAAGGTGTTCTTCAGCTCCGCGCCGCACGCCAGCACCGGGGGGTCGAACCGCCACGGCACGGTCACCGGCGCAGGCACGTACCCCCGCGACCGGCGCACCGGCAGCTCCCGGCCCCGGAACACGCGTACCACCGAGTCGTCGGTGCGGACGTGGATCCGCCGATCGTGGGTCAGGAAGCCGTCGGCGATGCCCGCCAGCCGCGACCAGGCGTCGTCGTCGCGGTGGGCGATCGGTTCGTCGGAGACGTTGCCGCTGGTCAGCACGATCGGCATGCCGAGCCGGCCGACCAGCAGCTGGTGCAGCGGCGTGTACGGCAGCATGACGCCCAGGTCGCGGTTGTCCGGCGCCACCGACGCGGCCACCGGGGCGTCCGGGCGGCGGGGCAGCAGCACCACGGGGCGACGGGCCCCGGTGAGCACCGGCACCGCCGCCGGTACGACGTCGACCAGGGCGCGCGCCGCGGTCAGGTCGGCGGCCAGCACGGCGAACGGCTTCTCCTCGCGGCGCTTGCGGGCGCGTAACGTGGCGACGGCTCGTTCGTCGTCGGCACGGGCGGCCAGGTGGTAGCCGCCCAGCCCCTTGACCGCGACGATCCGGCCGTCGCGCAGCCACCGCACGGCGGTGTCGAGGGGCTGGTCGTGCAGCGCCTCGCCGGCCGTGGTGACGAACCGCAGGGCCGGGCCGCACGCCGGGCAGCACACCGGCTCGGCGTGGAAGCGGCGGTTCGTCGGGTCGGCGTACTCGGCGGCGCAGTCCGGGCAGAGCGGGAATTCCGCCATCGTGGTGGTGCGCCGGTCGTACGGCACGTCCATGACGATGGTGAACCGCGGGCCGCAGTTGGTGCAGTTCGTGAACGGGTAGCCCTGCCGGCGGTCGGCCGGGTCGAGCAGCTCGGCGAGGCAGTCCGGGCAGGTGGCGGTGTCCGGGGAGATCAGTACGTCCCGCCCGGTGCCGGTGACGCTGGTGACGATGACGAAGCCCGGCTGGCCGGTCGGCGCGACGGTCTCGGCGGTGACCCGCTCCACCTGGGCCAACGCCGGTGCGCGCCGGCTGAGGTCGGCGACGAACGCGGCCAGCCGGGGCCCGTCCCCCTCGACCTCGACGAAGACGCCGCCGGTGTCGTTGCCGACGAACCCCGCCAGGTGGTACTCCGTGGCGAGCGCGTGCACGAACGGGCGGAAGCCGACACCCTGCACGATGCCCTCGACGCGGACGTGCAGCCGCTCCACGCTGGCCAGTCCCATGGCTGCCGGTCAGAGGTCGCCGGCCAGGGCCTGCTGGGTGAGTTCCCAGAGCACGTGGTAGAGCGTGGTCTGCGCCTCCTGCACGCGGTGCACGGAGGCGGACGGCACCACGAACAGGTGGTCGACGACCTCGGACTCGGCCATCCGGCCGCCCTCGTAGCCGGCGATGCCGATCGTCACCATGCCCCGTTGGGCCGCCTCCGCGAGCCCCCGCAGCACGTTGGCCGATCCCCCGCTCGTGGACAGTCCCACGGCGATGTCCCCGGCGCGGCCGAAGGCCGCCACCTGCCGGGCGAAGACCACGTCGAACCCCACGTCGTTCGAGAGTGCCGTGATGAGCGCGACGTCGTGGGTCAGCGAGATGGCCGGCAGCGGGCGCGCACCCGCCGGCGGGTGCAGGAACAGCTGCGCGACGTCCTGGGCGTCCGTGCTGCTTCCGCCGTTGCCGAAGGCGAACAGCGTGCCGCCGGCCGTGAAGGCCGCAGCGCACCGGAGGGCGCAGTCGACCAGCCGCTGCCCGTGCTCGGCGACCAGCGACCGGCGGAGGGTCACGATCTCCGCCGCCTTCTCGGCGGTGGACGTCGCCACCGCGGCCAGCACCGCGTCCAGGTCAGCCGGACGGTCGTCGAGGAACGGATAGAGCGCCCCGAGGGCGCCTTCGACCCGGGTGCTCAACGGGACCACCTCAGTTCGCGACTGCGGGGCTCGCAAAACCGGCTCACTCCTCGCGCTCACGGGGCCTTCTCCAGCACAGCGATGGCCTCCTTGGCGTGCACCAGCACGATGTCGCCCGGCACCGCATCGACCAGGGCGACGCTGACCTCCTCCGGGCCGGCGTCCGTCTCGACCACCGCCAGGCCGTCCGCCACCAGTTCGCGAACCCGGACGGCCACGGCAAGGTCCGAGCAGGTGATGCAGCGGTCGTCGCCGTGGCACTCCGGGGAGGTTTCCCGGTCGGTCGGTGGCCTCACCGGACCACCTCCCGGTCCAGCAGCCCCGGCTGTTCGAAGAACACGTGCACCAGCTCCCACAGGACGTGATAGGTCGTCACGTGCACCTCCTTCACGACGCACGGGTCGTCGGAGCGGGCGATGACGACGTGGTCGGCGACTTGGTCACGAGCAATGTCACCGCCGTCTCCGCCGAGCAGGCCGACGGTGAGCAGACCGAGGTCGCGGGCCGCGGCGAGGCCCCGGCGCACGTTGGCGCACCGGCCGTCGGCCGACAGGCCCAGCGCGATGTCCTCCGGTGCGGCGAGCAGCCGCAGCTGCGCGGCGAACACCTCGTCGAAGCCGTCCGCGCGGGCGATCCCGGTGAGGGTGGCGGCGTCGTTCGTCAGCGAGATGGCCGGCAGGGCCCGCTTGCCCATGATGACCGGGTGGACGAACTCGACCACGACGTGCTGGGCATCGGTTGCCGGCCCGCCGTTGCCGAACACGATGAGTTTGCCGCCACGGTGGAAGCGCACGGCCATCTCGTAGCAGGTCCGCGCGATCCGCTCGGCGTCGGCGGCGAGCGCCGCTCCGGGCGCCACTCGGCGCGCGAACGCGCGGTCGACCGCCGGAATCACGGGCGAGGGCATGGTCCTCCAGTCAGCCATGGGTGGCGGCGTAGCGGTCGCGCTGCCCGCCGCGGGACCGCTCGACGGCGTTCGTCGAGCGCTGCAGGCAGACATCGATGACCTGGTTCAGGTACGTCAGATGGGCGACCCACGAGCGGAGGTCGTCACGACCCTTGAGCGTCAGGGTGTAGCACCGGCGCGCCGGCCCCGCGCCGCCGGTTTCCCAGGTCGAGGTCACCGACCGGTCCCGTTCCAGGCCGCGGAGCACCCGGTAGACGTGGCCCGGCTCGACGTCGGACACGCCCATCGCCACGAGCCGCTCGATCAGGTCGTACCCGTGGCCGGGTCGTTCGAGGATCAGCAGCAGGAGGAACGGGTGGAGCAGACCGCGCAGTTCACGCCCCTGCATGCTCGATCCCCTCCCCCGACGCGGGTCCGTTGCTGCGTGCAGCTAAGCACAGACCTCGGGCGAGATGTGCCGGTTCTTCCTGATTTGCGACGGACGAATCAACAGATTCCGCAGCGGACCACCTCGCCGGTCTGTGACCCTGACCGCGTGGGCGAAGCACCCGGGGGTGAAGCCGTCGAGTTGCGCGTGCACGGGGTGTCGGGCGCGTCGGCTGAGAAGATCCTCGACCACCCGATCCTGGTACGCGTCGCCGGGGACCGGCACGCCGGGTTCTACCGGCCCCGGCCGGGTACCGGCACGGCCGGTGGCGCCAGCCCCGGGATCGCCGTCGAGGCGTACCGCTGGGGCGCCCTGACCGCCGGCGCGGCCGTGCGCACCGCGTCCAGCCTGCTGCTGTTGCCGTTCATGCTGAGCAACCTCGCGATCTGGCTGCGCCCGACGGCGGCCGACCGGTTCGGTCTGCTGGGCGCACTGTGCCGCCTGCTCGCCGGCAGCATCACCGTCGCCTTCCTGCTCGCGATCGTCGGGACCACGGTGAACCTCGTCGGCTGGCAGTGCGTGCCGTACGCCGAGTGCCGCGCCGGTCGCGGCTATCTGTCCTGGCTCGTGGCGCTGCCGATGGGTCCACGCCTGGCTCTGCTGTCGCTGATCCCGCTGCTCGCGCTGCGCCTGTTCTGGGCCATCGGCGCCCGGTCGGCTCAGGCCTTCGAGGGCTTCACCCCGACCTCGCCGGAACCGAAATCCTCAGAACTGACCGAGAGCCTCACCACGCCCGGGTTCTGGGACGACGAACGGATCACCTCCTGGCTGCGCCAGATCCACGTCGGGCTCGGCGCCGGCACGGTCGACGTCAGCCTCCTCGCCGGTCTCGCGGGCGCGGAGCGGAGCATGATCCGTCTGCTGCTGCTGGACGCCGCTGCCGCCCTGGTGGCGTTCTGCGCGGTGCTGCTCTGCCTGCCCGCGCCGGCCGGACCGGCGCAGGCGCGTCGCCTCCTGCGCCCGCTGTGGGTGATCGTTGCCACGGTCACCTGCCTGAGCCTCGTCTACGCCGCGACCACCCGCTCGGTCGAGGCGGTGGTCGGGCAGTTGCCGGGCTACGAGGGCGGCGCGGGCGGTCTGATCGCGGCGCAGGGTGTCCTGCTGGTGGCGATCGCCGTGGTCACGGTCGCCCGGCAGAGCGCGAACCCGACCGGGAGCCGCCCCTTTCTGCGCGGGCTCGGCACACCGGTCGTGGCGGCGTTGTCGGTCAGCGTCTCCGCAGCCTTCACCGCCACCCTGGTCTTCCGCGTCGCCGACCAGCTCGACCGGGGGAACATCCCCGATCCGATCCGGCCGAACCCGCCCTCCTACGGTCCCCTGTTGCCGCCGGTCGCGTACTGGTGGGCCGCCCTCGCCGGGCTCACCGCGCTGCTGCTGGTCGCCGCGTCCGCCGCCGCCACGCTCCTGCTCACCCGCCGCCGGCGGCGCGCCCTGGCCAACCGCGTCGTCGAGCAGGACTACCCGAACCCGCCCGCCGACGCGGCGCCCCGGGCCGGCCTGGTCCGGAAGATCATCGCCAAGTCCCAGGTGACCGAGGAACTGGGCCCCGTGCTGGTCGTGTTCTTCGTGGTCTCCGCACTCGGCCTGGCCACCGTCGCTCTCGACCTGCTCGGGATCGGTCCCACCGAGCTCGCGGCCCGGCTCAGCAAGCACGCCGGCACCGGACTGATCGCCGCGTACGTCACCGACGCCGGGATCTGGGTCATCAGCCTGCTCGTCGTCGGCCTCCTCCTGCTCGGCTACCGCGCGTACCGGTCGCGCGAGACCCGCCGCCTCGTGGCGGTCCTGTGGGACCTGGGCACCTTCTGGCCCCGCACCGTGCACCCCTTCGCGCCCCCCTGCTACGCCGCACGGGCGGTGCCCGAACTGGCCAAGCGGGTGGTCGCGCTCGCCGGCCGGGGACCGGTGGTCATCTCCGGCCACAGCCACGGCTCGGTCCTGGCCGCGGCCACCATCCTGCAGCTGCCTCCCGCCGCCCTGCCCAGCGTCGCGCTGCTGACCCACGGTTGCCCCCTGCGCCGCATCTACGCCCGCCTCTACCCGGCCTACCTCGGCGACCAGACGCTGTGCGAACTGGGCGACCGGCTCGACTGGCGCTGGCGCAACCTGTGGCGGGACACCGATCCCATCGGCGGCCCCCTCTTCAACCACCACCGGGGCGCGCGGCCGTCCTGCGACGATCCGGCCGTCGGCTCCGTCGACGTCCGGCTGCGCGACCCCCGCGCGGTCACCATCGACCCGGACGACACCGTGCCACCGCCGGTCGAACGCCACTGGCCCTACCACACCCAGCCGCAATACCAGGCGGCCGTGCGGGAACTCGCCGGCCGGGCCGGCGGTGCCGGCACGTACCCCGTGCCTGGACCGGAACCCCCGCCGCCCTGATCGATCCGGCGACCGCCAACCGACGGGGCATCGGCGGGCATAGACTGCGGCCACGCCGTTCGACCGCCGGGAGATGCCATGGCCAGCGAAGAGGTGGACCTGCTCGATCAGGTACGGGCGATCTGCACCGCCTTCCCACAGGTGACGGAACGCCTCAGCCACGGCACGCCGACGTGGTTCGTCAACGACAGGAAGTCCTTTGTGCAGCTGTGGCCGGACGGGCATCACCGCGACGAGTTCCCACACCTGTGGTGCGCGGCTCCGCCGGGCACCCAGGAGTCGCTGGTCGCCGCGGACCCGAAGGTCTTCTTCCGGCCCCCGTACGTCGGGCACCGCGGCTGGGTCGGCGTACGGCTCGACCAGGGCGCCGACTGGGCGGAGGTGGCGGAGCTGTGCGAGGACGCGTACCGGGCGGTCGCCCCCGGGCGGCTGGTCGCCGAGCTCGACGCCCGCCCACAGGCACGCGCCGAGAATGTCGGAGGGTCCGCGTAGCGTTCCCCCGTGACCCGTCCCGGAGACGTACCGCCCGACTTCCTCGACCGGCTGCGGCCCATCTGCCTCGGGCTGCCCGAGGCCTACGAAGAGCCGGCCTGGGTGGGCGTACGCTGGCGCATCCGCAAGCGGACGTTCGCCCACCTGCTCACCATTGATCCCGACCACCAGATGGCGTACGCCCGAGCGGCCGGGACCGACGAGCCGGTCTGTGTCCTGACGTTCCGGTCGCCGACGGACGAGATACACGCTCTCCTCGCCCACGGTGACCCATTCTTCAAACCGGACTGGGGTGCCGACGTCCTCGGCATGGTCATCGACGACGAGACCGACTGGGACGAGGTTTCCGAGCTGCTCACCGAGAGCTACTGCCGGCTCGCACCCAAGAAACTGATCGTGCGGGTGGCGGCTTCCACCCCTGAGTAGTGCGTTCAGCTGCACGGACCGGAGGGAGCGTACCCGTGTTCGGGACGCTCCCTCCGGCCTCAGGTGGTGCGGGTGTTACCCGGTCAGCCCGCGATGAACTTGAAGTAGGCGCGGTGCTGGAATCCGTTGTCGAGGGTCAGCACGAACTCCCGGCAGGTGCCGGCCCAGGACGGGTCGGTCTTCCACGGGTAGTTGTACTGGCCGTTGGCGTTGACCGACATGTGCGACCCACCCGGGTTCTTAGCCGCCACCGGAGTCGGCCGCGGCGTGACCGGCCCGCCCGGGGTGACGGTCTTGAGGGTGTCGCAGTCCACCAGCCGCGAGTACGGCGAGCCACTGGCCAGGATGTCCAGACCACGGTTCTCGGCCAGCTTGAACTTCATCGGCACGGCGTCCCCGGCCACCACCGTGTTCAGCGCCGGCTGCGCCGAACGGCCGACGAAGTCACCCCGGCAGGACGGGTGGGTGTCGAACGCCTCGCTGTTGTCGTCCCGGGACGTGGTGCCCTGCACCGCGCTGTAGCCCACGCCGCGGCGGGCGAACGAACCCCAGATGATGCAGGCGTTCTCGCCACCGGTCAGCGCCGCGTCCGCGGCGATGATCGCGTTCCGGGCGGTCACGAAGCCCGGGCCGCAACCCTGCATCTTCAGCCCGTCCATCACCAACTGAAGGGCGAGGTTGTTGCCGCCGGTGTTCCACGCCTCGTAGATGTTCGGGTTGAACCCGTGCCGGTCGATCAGGTTCCAGGTCATGTCCCACAGCACGGAGGTCCAGCCGTGGCCGACGCCGTGCGGCGCGGCCAGCGAGGTGCCGTTCAGCCAGCCACCGGTCTTGATGCTGTCGTAGGTGAACGGCTGGATCTCCATGTTCCTCGAGTACGGCCGCGGGCGGATTCCGCCGCCGCTCCGGTCGTCCTGGAACAGCACGTACGGGCCCATGCCGCGCTGGCCGTCGGCCGTGTCGAACTTCGGGTCGAGCAGCATGGTGAGCGCGACGTAGTCGCTCCAGCCCTCGCCCATCTGCTCGGTGCCGGTCAGGCAGTTGACGGTCGGGCCGCCGGTCAGCCGGTTGGAGATGCCGTGGGTGTACTCGTGGATGATCACACCGGCGTCGAAGTCGCCGTCCCGGATGCCCGGGTGGTTCGGGTGCTTGCGCACCGAACCGGTGACGGTGCCACCGGCGATGGCGGCCTTGATGGCAGCCCCGTCGGCCTGGGTCACGGCGACGGCCGGGATGGTGACCGGCGCGGTCGTCATGGCCCCGGTCAGCACCGGAGCGCTACCGCTGGCGTTGTGGGCGACGACGAGGGCCTTGGCGCCGGCGGACTGGGCGACCTGGGCGCGCTGCAGGTAGGTGCAGGCGGTGGTGCCGCCGTCGACGACGCTGACCCAGCTACCCGAGGGCAGCGTGGCGGGGTACGCGGCCGCGGTGCAGCCGGTGCCGGCGTAGACGAACTGGTGTCCGGGCAGGCCGGCCACCGTGGGCGCCGGCGTGAACCGCGCCCAGGAGGCGTCGAAGGAGCCCACGCCGTCCACGACGACCTGGTTCGGGCTGCCGAACTGGGTGCCCGGCCACAGGTACATCTGCATCCGGGGGGTGCCGCCGTCCATGGCGGGGGTGGAGAAGTTGGCGTTGTTGGTACCGCCACCGTCGGCCGCCTCGGCGCGGACGTAGTCGCCGCCGTTGCCGCCCCGGCCGTAGTTGTTCAACTGGAAGTTGCCGGACGCCTCGTCGAAGCCGTACTGGTACGTGACATCGTGGATGATGTTGTTCCAGTAGAACAGGTTGGCCGTGGCCGCGTCCCGGTAGTTCTGCGCGTGCTCGGCCAGGTCGAGCGGGTAGTCGAAGCTCAGCTTCGCCCCGCCGTCCGGGCTGCTGCCGAAGTCCGGAGCGTTGTTGTTGTCCTGGTCCTGGTAGGCGTGGACGTTGTTGCCCTGCGTGGTGGTGAGGTCGGCACCCGCTGCGCCGTCGGTGTCGTGCCAGCCGTGCGGCGACGCGGTGGCGTCGGCCGGGTTGGTCACCAGGGTCCGCGGGCCGTCGTTCGGGCTCTCCTTGGCGCCGGCGAACACCCGGTAGCTCGACCCGTCCTGGACGGGGTTGCGCGTGCCGGGGCTCGCGGGGCTGAGCGACGTCGACGTCGCGCTGCGGCCCAGGTTGCCGGCGATCTCCTCGGCGTCCTCGTGGGTGGTCCAGTCGTCGGCGTTGAGCAGCTTGCCCGTCTCCGCGTCGACGGCCGCGTTC
>NZ_JBEYER010000109.1:0-22598 GCF_040634005.1 Micromonospora sp. NPDC007271 | reverse complement strand
GCCGAAACCGCCGCGCGGCACCTCGCGGGGCTCGGTCTCCTCGGTGAAGACGGCGGGGTCGCGGAACGACACCCCGTACGCGGCGGTCGAGGACCGGACCACCAGCTTCCGCAGCCGCGGCGCCCGTTGACAGGCGGCGAGCAGCTGCATGGTGCCGATGATGTTCTGTTCCTTCATCGCCGCCCGGCCGCCGTGCTGCTGGTCGGGCGCGGTGACCAGGGCCAGGTGCACCACCGCGTCGACGTCGAGGTCGATCAGCAGACCGCCGAGCGAGTCGAGGTCGAGGCGGATCCGCTCGACCCCGTCGAGCAGGTCGGTGAACTCGGGAACGGGGGCCGCCGGGTCCACCCCGATGACCCGCTCGATGCGCGGGTCGGCGGCGAGGCGGGCGGCGACGTGCGCACCGAGGTAGCGGCCGACCCCGGTCACGACGACGACCCCCGGAGCAGCGGGGGTGCCACCGGGGGTCATGTCGCGCGCCTTACCCGACAGGCGGGATCGAGCCGGGACGTCCACGGCCTGATCACCTGAGCCTCCGACGGTCGACAGTTGGCAGGTGGTGCCGGGTGCCGGGCCGAAGCCCGGCCCCGGTCACTTGCCGAGACGGCGACGCTGGACGCGGGTCTTGCGCAGCAGCTTGCGGTGCTTCTTCTTAGCCATGCGCTTGCGGCGCTTCTTGACCACCGAGCCCATACGACAGCCTTTCGATGCAACGTGCGGGGCGGACCGGGCGACACCACGCGGGTGGCGTCGATGACCGCTTGCGGACAACGGACCGGACCAGCGTGGTGGGCAGGGCGCACCGGCGTGCGGTCACGATCGGGTCCAGGGTAGCGGCAGCGCGTCAGCAGAACCAACGCGACCCCGTCCATGCCCGTTACGTCGCGCTCGACGGCCTGGCCGGCGGCGCGTCAGGCGGTCTCCTGGAACGCGCCCCGGAGGTAGTCGTGCACCGCGTGCTCGGGCACCCGGAACGACCGGCCGACCCGCACAGCGGTGAGCTCACCGCTGTGCACGAGACGGTAGACCGTCATCTTTGACACCCGCATGACCGTCGCCACCTCGGCGACGGTCAGGAACCTGACATCCGACAGTCGACCGTCGGACTGCGACCCGGCCATGGCTCACCGACCCATTCCCATGCCCGGCGCGTACCACCGGGACGGGTTGCTCCCGCCACGACGAGCGACGCGCGTGTTACCAGTACGGTAGCGGGGCGGCTGTGACCGGCGCGATCCCTTCCTGCGATTGATCATGCGATGCTCGCCGTTTTCCCCGCTGTTGACCTGGCATTTTCCGCCCGGAAGGACCGCCCGTCCGGTTCACGCGCGGCGGCCGGGGGTGGTCACTCGGCCCGCAGCGCCACCACCGGGTCGAGCCGACCGGCCCGCTGGGCCGGGACCACCCCGAAGACGATGCCCACCGCGGCCGAGACCCCGAAGGCGAGCGCCAGCGACCACCAGGTGATCGCGGCCGGGATCGGCGACACCGCGTCGACCAGGAGCGCGGTACCCACGCCGAGCGCCATCCCGGTCAACCCGCCGATCGACGTGAGCAGCACCGCCTCCAGCAGAAACTGCACCCCGATGTCCCGGGGCCGAGCGCCGACCGCCTTGCGCAGGCCGATCTCGCGGGTCCGCTCGCGTACCGAGACGAGCATGATGTTGGAGACCCCGACCCCGCCGACCAGCAGCGAGATGCCGGCGATCGCGGCCAGTACGCCGGTGAGCACGCCGAGGATGTCGCCGAGCACGCCGAGGATCTGCTGCTGGGTGACGGCGCTGAACTCGGTGTCCGGGTGCCGACGGGACAGCTCCGCGACGATCCGGTCGCCGAGCTGGCCGATCTGCTCCCGGTCCGGGGCCTTGACCGCGATGCCGTCGATCCGCTGCGTGCCCCAGAGCCGCTGCGCGGCCGTCACCGGGATGTGCACCTCGTCGTCCCGGTCCACACCGAGGCTCTGCCCGAGCGGGGCGAAGACGCCGATCACCCGGAACCGGACGCCGGCAACAGCCAGCTGCTGGCCGAGCGGATCCCGGTCGGGAAAGAGCGCCCGGGCCACGGACGCCCCGAGCACGGCGACCCGCCGGCTGGTGTCCACGTCCGCCCCGGTCAGGTACCGGCCCCGGGCGAGCGAGCGGGTGAAGACCGTCGGGGTGGTCTCCAGCACCCCCTGCACTGTGGTGAAGTCGGACCGGGTGCCGGCCCGGACGGTCGCGCCGGAGGCGATGGTGACCGCCACCCGTCCCGGGTCACCCACCACCCGGGAGACCGCGTCCACGTCCTTGAGGTCGAGTGGTGAGACCACCGGAGCGGTGCCGACCTCGATCCGGCCGGGGACCACCAGCAGCAGGTTGGAGCCGAGCCCCTCCACCTGCTGCTCGACCTTCTGCTTGGTGCCGGTGCCGATGGCCACCAGCAGGACCACCGAGGCGACCCCGATGATCACCCCGAGCATGGTGAGCACGCTGCGCATCCGGTTCGCCCGCAGCGCGTCCAGCGCCACCCGCCACGCCTCGGCGATCCTCACGACGCGCCCCCGCTCAGCGGAAGCCGTCCGGTGGCTCCGGTGGCGCCACCGGAGCCACCGGACGGGTGCCCCGGGCCGCTTCCGGACGCGGACCGGGGCTCCGCGCTGGGAGCGCCGTCCAGTGTCGCAGGTCGACCGGGATCATCGAACAGCGGTCGATCATGAGCGGTGTCGGACCGGATCAGGCCGTCGCGTACGGCGATCCGCCTCCGGGGCGCGGCCGGCCACCTCCTGGTCGTGGGTCACCATGACCAGCGCCACCCCGGACTCGGCGTTCAGCCGTTCGAGCAGTTCCAGCACCGCCTCGCCGGTGGCGGTGTCCAGGTTGCCGGTGGGCTCGTCGGCGAGCAGCACGGCCGGGTCGGTGACCAGGGCACGGGCGATGGCGACGCGCTGCTGCTCGCCGCCCGAGAGCTGGTTGGGCCGGTGGTGCAGCCGATGCCCGAGCCCGACCCGGCCGAGCATCGCCGCCGCGCGTTCCCGCCGCTGCCGCGCCCCGATCCCCCGATAGACCAGCGGCAGCGCGACGTTGTCCACCGCGGACGTCCGGGGCAGCAGGTGGAACGCCTGGAAGACGAAGCCGATGGTCTCGTTGCGCAACGCCGCCAGCTCCGGGGCGCTGAGGCTGGCCACGTCCCGGCCGCCGACCACCAGCCGGCCGCCCGTCGGCCGGTCGAGCCCACCGAGCAGGTGCATCAGGGTCGACTTGCCGGAGCCGGACGGGCCGATCACGGCCACGTACTCGCCGGGATCGATGGTGAGCGACACCCCGCGCAGGGCGGGCACCGACACTCCGTCCAACTCGTACGTCCGGGACACGTCGACCGCCTCGACGGCCGGCACGCCGACGGGCAGGGCCGTCACGGGTGTCCCCGCCCCGGCATCGCGGCGCTCACTTCAGTTCCTGGCCGTCGTGGACCCGGTCGGTGCCGCGCACCACGACCCGGTCACCGGCCCGCACCCCGCTGACGATCTGCACCAGGTCCTGCCCCTGCACGCCGACGGTCACCGGCACCCGGTCGGCCCTTCCGTCCCGCAGCACCCAGACCGCGTCCCGCCCGTCGTCGGAGAAGACCGCCGAGGCGGGTACGGCCACCGCGCCGGCCGCCTCGCGTACCCGGAGGTGGACCACCGCGTTCATGCCGGGTCGGGGTGTCGGTGCGGGCTCCCCCTCGCCGAGCCGCCCGGCGCCGAGGCCGAGGCGGACCCGGTAGGTGACGCCGCCCCGGGCCGAGCTGGTGGGCAGCACGTCCACCGAGCGGACCGTGGCGTCGTACGTCGCGCCGGTCACCGCGTCCAGCTCCACCGCGGCGGACAGACCGGCCCGGACCAGCAGCACGTCGGTCTCGTCGACCTCGGCGAGCAGGCCGAGCTGGCCGGTGTCCACGATGGTGAGCACGGGGGTGCCGGCGGTGACCCGGCCCCCGGGCGGCACCGCGTCGTCGACTCCGGGCGGCGGGCCACCCTGGGTGCCCACCTGGAAGGCCGACGGGTCGATGCCGGCAGCCGCGCCGCCACCGGCCGCGCCGAGCAGGTTGGTGAGGTCCGTCGGGGCCGCGACCCGGGTGCCGCCCGGCTGCACCACCCCGGCGATGGGGGCGCGCAGGGTCAGCGCGTCGACGGTCGCCTTCGCCAGGTCGTACGCCTGCTGGGCCTGGAGGCGCTGCGCGGCCGACAGGGCACCGACGGCGCTGTTCAGCCCGGCCACCCCGCGCTGCACCGCGGCGACCGCCCGGTCGGCGGCGCGGGCAGCCGACTCGTACTGCTGCTGCGCGGACTCGACCTGGAGCAGCAGCGCGGAGCGCAGCTGCGGGTCGCCGATCCGCCCGGCGGCCTGGCGCGCGGCGTCGAACGCCTCGGCGGCGGCGCGGTCCGTGCCGCGCCGGTGCCCACCCAGGTCGCCGACGCCAACGCCCCGGCCGGCCCGCTTGGCCGCCCGCAGCGCCTCGCGGGCCTGCTTGAGCCGCTCCTGCGCGGACGGCGAGTCGATCACGGCGAGCACCTGGCCCCGGGCGACCCGCTGCCCGGGTTGGACGCGCAGGCTGGCCAGGGTGCCGTCGGCGGGCGCGGTGAGGGTGGCGGCGGCCCGGGCGGTCACCGTGGCCGGCGCGTCGATCACCTCCGTGACTTCGGCGTGGCCCACCTGCGCCACGGCGATGCCGGACCGGTCGTCGCCGCAGGAGGCTGCGGTCGTGCCGGTCAGGGCAACGACGGCGAGGAGGGCGGTGAGCAGGCGGGGGCGGGTGGCCGCGGGCGACCGCGGCGGGTGGGGGCGGGCCACCCGGCCCATGCTACGAGCCGTTGTCGACGCATCGCCGACCCCGTGGTCAGGAGCCCGCGTCGGCACCGGCGACGCCACGGACGTACGCGACGCAGTCGGCGTGCAGGGCGGACCAGGGGTCGTCGAACACCTGGTCGGCGGCGTCGTCCAGGGACCGGTGCTCGTGCACCACCGCCCGGAAGAAGTCGAGCGTCCGCTGCTCGCCGAACCGGTCGACCAGATGGCGTACGGCCAGGTAGCCGACGCCGTAGGCGCCGCCGACCCGGTCGTCGGCCGCGTCGTCGGCGGGTGCCAGGGAGTCGAGGCGGCCGTCCCATCCGCCGCGGATCAGCTGCCGCACCTCGGCCAGGCCCGCGAAGCGGTCCACCGGCTGGCCGTCGGCGCCCGCGTACTCGGCCAGCCCCTCCACCAGCCACCAGTCGGATCGCTCCGAGTAACCCCGGTCCGGCAGCGACGCGGCGTGGGTCAGCTCGTGCCGGAGCAGGTCGCCGACCCCCTTCGGGCTGACGCTCTGCGCGTTGAGCACGACGTCGTGGTGCCCGCCGCCGACGCCGACCGCGTACCCGGCCGTCCACTTCGGTCGGCCGCCGCCGTACCAGCGCTGCCACTCGGACTGGCCGGCGTAGAAGATCAGGTAGCGGTCCGGCGGGGTGCCGGTGACCGCGTACCGGTCGGCGGCCCTGGCGGCGGACTCGGCCTGGGCGAGCAGCCAGGGCAGCTTGGCCCGCAGCGCGGGCGTGGTGGCCACGACGGCACGCTTCCCCACCGCCACCGCCAGGTCGCTCACCTCCCATGGGCGGGCTCCGGCCGGCGTCGCCCGGGACTCCTCGACGGCGACCAGCCGGGGCTCCGCGCCGACCGTCCGCCACCGGGTGCCCATCGCCATCGTGCTCGGGGTGCACTCCGGCACCACGAAGCAGTAGCCGACGGTGACCGCCAGCCGCCACTCACCCGGTCGCCCGTCGACTGTCGTGGGCACCCCGTCCGCCTCCGGCCGCCACACGGTGACCCGCAGGGCCCGCAGTCCGGCGTACCGGCGGGTGAGGGCGGGCCGGGCGGCGGGCTCGGCGACGGCGAGGAAGCCGGACCGGTCCCCGGCGAGCAGGGCGGCCGCCTGGCGGTCGAGCTGCGCCGTCATCCGCGCGCCGAGGCGCCGAGCCGCCGCCGTCGCCGGGTCCGCACGGTCCGCCCCCGCCCGACCGGCCGCATCCCCCACCAGGCCGAGCAGGAGTACGCCCGGAACACCGCACGCCACCAGCGCGAGCACCAGCGCGAGCGCCGTCCAGAGCGGCCAGCGCCGGCGGCGGCGCGGCGCCACGGCAGGTGCCAACGCTCGGGCGCCGCTGCCGGCGGCCCAAGCGTCCGGTCGCGCACCGCTGCCCGCGGCAGGCGGCACGGGCTGCTCGTCACCGTCGGTCACCGGCGAAGGGTACGACCAATCGGGTGATCCGGCCAGACCAGACCGCGCACCGGCGAGCCCGACCAGATCTGGTGTCGGCTCAGACCGGGTCGCCGGCGAGCGTGAGCAGGGCCTTGTCCACCGCCCAGACGGCCACCAGCAGGGCTCCGGGCACGGGCCGACCGGCGAGCGCGAGCAGCAGCCCTCCGGTGACGAAGCAGGCGGCCTGGACGGTGAGCTTGGCCGGCGCGGGCAGCGGCACGCCGGCCTTCGGCGAGCAGAACAGGCCCCACACCACGGCGATCAGCAGCGGCGCGCCGAGCCCGGCGGCCACGCGTACCGGCCAACCGGCGGGCCGGGTGAACCCCCACCAACCGGCGACGACGAGCAGCGCCAACTCCAGCAGGAAGGCGAGCGCGAGCAGGGTGGCCTTCATCATCAGGACCGCCAGTTCCGGTACGCGGTGTCCAGCGCGGCCACCATCTGGTCGAAGGAACGGTCGACATCCCGGGGCAGCCCGAACCCGCCGGCCGCCTCGAGGGTGAGGAAGCCGTGCACGGCGGCCCGGAACATCCGGGTGGCGTCGACGGCCGCGTCGCCGCTGAGGTCGTACCCGTGCAAAATCGCGTAGACGGCGCCGACGGCCCGCTCGGCGGCGGCGAGGTGCTCGGGGTCGTCGGGGTCGGGTGCCCGCTGGGTGGCGGGATAGCGGCCCGGGTGCCGGCGGGCGTAGTCCCGCAGGGCCGCGGCGACCGCGCGCAGCGCGTCGGCGCCGGCCCGGCCCGCGGCGGCCGCCGTCAGCTCGGTGGCGACCTCGGCGGTGGCCAGCACGGACAGCTTCTGGTGCAGGGCCTCCACGCCCTTGACGTGCTTGTAGAGGCTGGGCAGCGCGACCCCGAGCCGGCCGGCGAGCGCGGCCAGGGTGAGCCGGTCGTGGCCGACCTCGTCAGCGAGGACGGCCGCCTCCCGGACCACGGCCTGCGGGGTGAGGCCGACCCTAGGCACGGGACGTCACCGCCAGGAACTCGACCAGGTCGGCGGCGGTGGCGTCGGGCTGGTCGGCGTGCGGGTAGTGGCCGGAGTCCGCGATCATGCGGGCCTCGGCGGTGGCGAAGAGCCGGCGGGCGGCTCGCGCCTCGGCGCCCGGGTCCTTGAAGTCCGGGTCCTTCGTGCCCATCAGTACGAGCACCGGCTGGCGCACGTCCCTGGCCCGGGCGGTCCAGTGCGGGTCGACCGGTTCGATCACGCCACGCACCGCGGCCATCCGGCCGCGCAGCCTCGCGACCATCTCCCGGCGGTACGCGGCGTCGTCCGCCGGCCGCCCGCACGGGAAGAGCGTGCGGTGGAACATCCCGAACACTCGGGGACTGCGCAGCACGACCGCCTGGGCCAGCCGCATCGCCGGGTTCGGCTTGAGCTGGGCCACGAACGGGCTGACCTGCACGATGCCGTTGACCAGCGCGGGGGCGTCGGCGGCGGCGAAGACCACGGCCGCGGCGCTGGACGAGCTGCCGACCAGGGTGGCCGGGCCACCGCCGAGCGCCCGCACCACGGCGAGCAGGTCCCCGCCCACCTCGGCGGGGGCGTACGTGGGCCAGCGGGCGCTGGAGTCGCCGTGCCCGCGCACGTCGACCGACGCCACGCGGTAGCCGGCCGCCACCAACCGGGGCACCAGGTGCCGGAAGGCGGCCCGGTTCTCCCCCATGCCGTGCGAGAGCAGCACCAGCGGGCCCTCCCCGTGCACCTCGTACGCGATGGTCCCGCCACCCCGCGACATCTGGCTAATAGTCATAGCTATAAAGCTAATGCTATTAGCTTTATCCGTCAAGGCTTGACCTCGACCCGAGTGGAGGTCGCAGGACCTGTTCGTGCTCTACCTGACGGGCCGGTCGACGACGACCTGGCCGAGAGACTGGTATGGGCCGGCGGGACCAGGGTCTCCGCCGGCCCGTACTGGGACCGTTGGGGAATGACGTTCGCCGACCCGGACGGCTACCGCCTGGTGCTGAGCACCCGGGCCTGGTCGAACGCCTGAATCACTTCTTCGAAAGCAGCGCGCGGCCGAAGAACATCAGGTTGGTCGGGCGCTCGGCCAGGCGGCGCATCAGGTAGCCGTACCACTGGTCGCCGTAGGGGACGTAGGTGCGCACCGTGTACCCCTCGCCGATCAGCCGCTTCTGCTCCTCGGGGCGGATGCCGTACAGCATCTGGAACTCGAACCGGTCCGGGCTGCGGTCGAACCAGCGGGCCCGGTCCTCGCCGATGGCGATCAGGCGCGGGTCGTGGGTGGCCAGCATCGGGTAACCGTCGCCGGACATCAGGACGTTCATGCAGCGCACATACGACTTGTCCACCTCGCGGGCGGACTGGTAGGCCACCGACTCCGGCTCCTTGTACGCGCCCTTGCAGAGCCGCACCCGGGACCCGGCGCCGGCCAGCTCCCGGCAGTCCGACTCGGTACGCCGCAGGTACGCCTGGAGCACCGCGCCGGTCGACGGGTAGTCCTTGCGCAGCTTGGCCAGGATGTCCAGCGTCGAGTCGGTGGTGGTGTGGTCCTCCATGTCCAGGGTGACCGTGGTGCCCGCCCCGTCGGCCGCCGCGCAGATCGCCCGCGCGTTGTCGTACGCGAGCTGCTCGTCGAACTTCTGCCCGAGCGCGGAGAGCTTCACGCTCACCTCGGCCGCCGGGGTGAGTTCGGCGGCGGCGAGCAGCCGCAGCAGCTTGAGGTATTCGTCCCGGGTGGCGTTCGCCTGCTCGGCGGTGACGGTGTCCTCGCCGAGGTAGTCGAGGGTGACCGCTTGGCCGTCGATGACGAGTGCGCGGGTCGCGCGCAGCGCGTCGTCGGTGCCGGCGCCGGCGACGAACCGGCGGACGACGTCCCGGGTGAACGGGGCCGTCGCGACGAGCCGCTCGACCTGGGATGACCGGGCGGCAGCGAGGATGACGGAACGGAGCATGAGCTGAGCGTAACGCCCCGCCGCGGACCCGCGCCCGGGGGCGGCCAAGGGGAGAGGAGGGCCCCTTGTCAGCGCCTGGCGCGTCAAGAAGGGGCCCTCCATACTGGCGTGGTTGGGCTACAACGATCATGTGGAACCACGCCCCCGCCGCCGGCTCCGGTCGGCCACCGTGCAGCTCGGCGCGCTGACCGCCCTGGCGCTCACCCTCTCCGGCTGCAACCTGACCGACGACGATGACGACTGCGCTTCCGGCCGGACGGGCGGCGGGGGCGGGGGCGGGGGCGGGGGCACCGTCGCGGTGGCCCGACAGGTCCCGGCCCCCACCACCGCCCGGGACGCCGCCGCGCCGGTCGCCGCGGCGCTGCCCGCGCGCGGTGGCTTCGGCAGCCACCTCGCCTCCTGCGGCGGCTGAGGTGCGCCGCGAGTCGAGCGTCCCCCGTCCGGGCTGGGACGCCACCATCCGGTCGCAGGGCCTGGTGTACGTCGACACCGAGCTGCCCGACGGCGGAATCATGTCGTACTGGGACGAGACCGCCGCGTACGCCTTCGACCTGGACGAGGTGCTCCGGCTGGAGGAGGCGACCGAGGAGCTGCACCGGATGGCGGTGGCCGCCGCCGAGCACGTGGTGGCCCGCGACCGGTACGCGGAGTTCGGCATCCCGGCCTGGGCCGCCGAGGCGGTCGCCCGGTCGCTGCGCGAGGCCCCGCCGACCCTCTACGGCCGCTTCGATCTCTGGTACGACGGCTCGTGGCCGCCGAAGCTGCTGGAGTACAACGCCGACACCCCGACCGCGCTGGTCGAGGCGAGCATCGTGCAGTGGTACTGGCTGGAACACACCCGGCCCACGGCGGACCAGTGGAACAGCCTGCACGAGCGACTGGTCGGCGCGTGGGCCAAGATCGGCACCGGCCTGCACGACCCGCGGGTGCACGTGGTCTGGTCCGAGGAGGAGGAGTCGGGCGAGGACCAGATCACCGCCGGCTACCTGGCCGAGACGGCCCGCCAGGCCGGGCTGGACGTCACGCTCATGCCGATCCAGCGTGTCGGCTGGGACGGGCGGCGCTTCGTGGACGCCGACGACCGGCCGATCACCACCTGCTTCAAGCTCTATCCGTGGGAGTGGATGCTGGCCGAGCCGTACGGGCCGCCGGCGCTGGAACCGGGCACCCCGACCACCTGGATCGAGCCGGCCTGGAAGCTGCTGCTGTCGAACAAGGCGCTGCTGGCGGTGCTCTGGGAGCTGTACCCGGGCCACGACTACCTGCTGCCGGCGTACCTGGACTCGCCCCGCGGGATGACCGAGTACGTGGCGAAGCCGCTGCTCGGCCGGGAGGGAGCTTCGATACGTATCGTCACCGGTGGGGCCGAAATCACCAGTCCGGGAAGCTACGGCGACGAGGGCTTCTGCTACCAGGAGTTCCGGGCGTTGCCCGAGTTCGGCGGGCACCACACGGTGCTGGGCAGCTGGATCGTGGACGGTGAATCGGCCGGTGCCGGCGTGCGGGAGAGCGCGAGCCTCATCACAGACGGTTACGCGCGGTTTCTCCCCCACTACATCGACGCGCCGCGGAGCGCGTGAGTCGTCTACCGTTGATGTCGTGAACTTCGACGCGTACGCCCGGACCGGGGTTGATCTCGTCAACACCCGTCTGGACGACCTCGACGACCTGCGGGCCATCTTTCCCGACGAAAACGCGTGGATGCGCGAGGAGGTCGCGGAACGGGACCTGGCGATCTTCCGGCGAGCGCAGAAACGCCTGCGCGACGTCTTCGAGTACGGCACCTCCGGGCGAGACGCCGAGGCCGTGGCGGAGCTGAACGCGCTGCTGGAGAGTTTCCCGGTCCAACCGCGCATCTCCGGCCACGACTCCAGCGACTGGCACATGCACGTGACCAGCCGGGGCGCGTCGGTCAGCTCCGAATATCTGGCCGGCGCGGTGTGGGGCCTCTCGGTCTGGCTCTGCGAGTACGGCAGCGCCCGGTTCGGCGTCTGCGCGGACGAGCGCTGCGGCAACGTCTACCTGGACACGTCCTCGAACTGCTGCCGGCGGTTCTGCTCGGAGCGCTGCGCCACCCGCTCGCACGTGGCCGCGCACCGGGCCCGCAAGCGGGCCGCCGTCAGCGACCAACTCCCGGTCCCCACCCAGAGCGAACCCCTCACCCCGGTCAGCTGACCTCCGCCCCGGTCTGGCGTCGACCGGGGAGGGGACGGTCAGGCGTCGACCGGGGACGGAGCGGTCAGGTTGGCGCGAGCGAACTCGAGGGCCTCCCGGAGGTCGGCCTCGCGGACGCCGCGGCTCTTCGCGCCCCGGGTGGTCACCTCCACCGCGACCGAGCCGGTGAAACCGCGGCCGGCCAGCGAGCGGAGCAGCTGCGCGCAGGGCTGGCCGCCGCGCCCGGGCACCAGGTGCTCGTCGCGGCCCTCGCCGGTGCCGTCGCCCAGGTGCACGTGCGCCAGGCCGGCCCCCATCCGGTCCGCCATCGCCAGCGCGTCGGTGTGCGAGGCCGCGCAGTGCGACAGGTCGAGCGTGTACGAGGCGTAGCCGGTGTCGGTCGGGTCCCAGCCGGGGACGTACGGGACGAACTGGCGCCCGGCCATCCGTACCGGGTACATGTTCTCCACCGCGAAACGTAGCCCGCCGAACTGGCCGGCGATCCGGTCGAGGCCGTCGGCGAAGTTACGGGCGTAGTCCCGCTGCCAGGTGAACGGCGGGTGCACCACCACCGTCGGGGCCTCCAGCGTCTCGGCCAGCTCGGCGGCCCTGCGCAGCCGCTCCCACGGGTCGGGGCTCCACACCCGCTGGGTGACCAGCAGGCAGGGCGCGTGCACCGAGAGGACCGGGACGCCGTAGTGGGCCGCCAGGCCGCGCAGGGCACCCGGGTCCTGGCTCACCACGTCGGTCCAGACCATCACCTCGACGCCGTCGTACCCGAGCGCCGAGGCCAGCTGGAACGCCGCCGCGGTCCGCTCAGGGAAGACCGACGAACTGGACAGCAGCACCGGGACGCGGGAAGTCACGCCTCTGAGGGTAGCCGCCCGTGTCGCGGAGCATCGGGACGAGCATCCGCAAAGCTCGCAGACCGCCGGACCGTGATCACATCGGCCCGAGCTGATCGAGCCGGCAGAGGATGACGCCCTCCCGCAGCGCCCACGGGCAGATGTCCAGGCGGTCCACGTCGAGCCGGCGCATCACCGTCTCGGCCACCACCGCACCGGCGAGCAGCTGGTGCGCCCGCCCGGCGCTCACCCCCTCCAGCTCGTGCAGCTGGCCGGGCGGGATGTGCCGGATGAAGCCGAGCACCTGCCGCAGCCCGGTCCGGGTCAGGCTGCGCCGGGCCCACAGCCCCGCCCCGGAGGGTGCCGCGCCGGCCAGCCGGGCCAGCATCCGGAAGGTCTTCGAGGTGGCCACCGGACGCTCCCAGCCCACCTCGGCGAACTGCTTGGCCACCGGGTCGAGCAGCACCTCGACGTACTCCCGCAGCTCGTTGACGGCCTGGGCGGACGGCGGCGCGGCGGCGGCCGGGTCGACCCGCAGCCGCTCGCGGCTCAGCCGCCCGGCGCCCAGCGGCAGCGAGATCGCGATGTCCGGGTCCTCGTCGATGCCGGCGGCCAGCTCCAGCGAGCCGCCGCCGATGTCCATCACCAGCAGCCGGCCGGCGGACCACCCGAACCACCGCCGCACCGCGAGGAAGGTCATCCGCGCCTCGTCCGCGCCGGAGAGCACCTCCAGGCGTACGCCGGTCTCGTCGCGGACCCGGGCCAGCACCTCGCCGGCGTTGGTGGCGTCGCGGACCGCGCTGGTGGCGAACGCGAGCAGGTCGTCGACGTCCAGCCCGTCCGCCGCCGTACGCGCCATGCTGACCGCCTTGACCAGGCCGTCCGCGCCCGCCTCGGTGAGCGCGCCGTCGGGGCCGATCTGCTCGGCCAGCCGGAGCACCACCTTCTCCGAGTGCGCCGGCCACGGGTGGGCGCCGTGGTGGGCGTCGACCACCAGCAGGTGCACCGTGTTGGAACCGACGTCGAGGACACCCAGTCGCATGCTGGCGAGCCTAGGGCCAACACGTTTCGCCGGCTCGCCGGCCGGCCCGGCTCACCCCGCGTACGCTGGTCCGGGTGACAGGCCAGATCGAGCTGCATGTGCTGGTGGACGACCCCGACGACCCGCGCAGCCGGGAGGTGGAGCTGGACTTCCCCCGGGAGTGGATCGAGTTCGTCGACCCGGCGGACGAGAAGCACCTGATCCGGGCCGACCTGACGTGGTTGCTCTCCCGGTGGACCTGCGTCTTCGGCAAGGGCTGCCACGGCATCATCGCCGGCCGGGGTGCGGACGGCTGCTGCTCGCACGGGGCGTTCTTCACCGACTCGGACGACGAGAAGCGGGTCCGCGCCGCGGTCAAGCGACTCACCCCGGAGACCTGGCAGCACTTCCGCAAGGGCTTCAAGAACTGGACCGAGAACGACACCATCGACGGCAAGAACCCGGCCCGGCGTACGGCCACCCGCGACGCCGACTCACCCTGCGTCTTCCTCAACGACGCCGACTTCGTCGGCGGGGGCGGCTGCGCGCTGCACGCCCAGGCGCTGCGCGACGGCGTGCACCCCCTGGAGTACAAGCCGGACGTCTGCTGGCAGCTGCCGATCCGCCGCGACCAGGACTGGCACAAGCGGCCGGACAACACCAAGGTGCTGATCTCCACGCTCACCGAGTTCGACCGGCGCGGCTGGGGCGCGGGCGGGCACGACCTGGACTGGTGGTGCACCTCCTCCACCGACGCGCACGTCGGCGCCGAGCCGATGTACCTGTCGTACGCCCCGGAGCTGACCGCGCTGGTCGGCGCCCCCGCGTACACGAAGCTCGCCGAGCTGTGCGCCGCCCGCCTGCGCCAGGGTCAGGTCGCCCCCCACCCGGCCACCGAGGATCGATAAAGTAATGATCTTGGTAGCAGGATTGCTACCATAGCGCCCATGGCGATGACCCTTCGACTGGACGAGGAACGCGAAGCCAAGCTGCGCCTGGTCGCCGAAGAGGAAGACAGGTCGATGCACGCGGTCGTCGTAACCGCTATCGACGACTACCTCGCGCGGCGGAACGCCAAGCAGTTCGAACAGTTGGCCGACGACATCATCGATCGGCATGCCGCGCTGCTGGCTCGGCTCGCCGAATGACGGCAGAGGACGTATACCACCCGACACTGGCCGACGTCGTCCGTATCGCTCGCAAGATCGGAGCGGGCGTCCGCGACGCTGGACTGATCGAATCAGCCGTTGCCCGACCGAGGACGAGCGTCTTCGGTGCGGATGCCTATCCGGACTTGTGGACCAAGGCGGCAGCGTTGCTGCATTCCCTGGTCAACAATCACCCGTTCGTGGACGGCAACAAGCGGATGGGGTGGATCATCGCGGTGGCGTTCCTGCGCCAGAACCACGCCATCTCCGACACGCAGCTCAACGAAGCCGACCAGGATGCGGCGTACGACCTGGTTATCGGCGTGGCGGAGGGCCGGTTGACCGAGGTCGACGAGATCAGCTCGGCCCTCCGCAAGGTCTTCTGAGCAGCCCGCGCCGGCCTACGCCGGCCTGGCAACGAGCAGGGTGACCACGCCGTCGTCGTCGCTGTAGACGTGGGCGCCCGGCGAGAAGACGCAGTTGCCGAAGAACACCGGCACGTCCCGTTCGCCCGCGCCGGTCTTGGCGCTCTTGCGCGGGTTCGTGCCGAGCGCCTTGATGCCGATCGGGAGGGACCGCAGGGCGGCGACGTCCCGGACCGCGCCGTTGATCACCACGCCGGCCCAATCGTTCCGCGCCGCCGTTCCGGCGATGACGTCACCCATCAGGGCGCTGTGCAGCGATCCACCCCCGTCCACCACCAGGACCCGGCCCTCCCCCGGCTCCGCGACGATCGACTTGATCAGGGCGTTGTCCTCGAAACAGCGCACGGTCACGGCGGGCCCGTTGAAGGCCCGGACGCCGCCGAACTGGCGCAGCTGCGTGTCGCACGAGCCGAGGACGTCGCCGTACCGGTCGTAGAGGTCGGCGGTTGCGGGTGTCTCCATGGTTTCTCCGTCTCTTTCAGTCGGGGTTCGGATCGGCGCGGTGCAGGCCGGTCGCGGCGACGGCGGCGCCGGCCAGACCCGCGGCCGTGCAGGCGAGGACGCCGGCCGCACCAGCGCCGGCGGCCAGCGCCCCGGCGGCGCTGGGGATGAGCACCTGCCCGAGGCGGTTGCCGGTGAGGCGCAGCGACATCGCCCGGCCGCGCAGCCCGGGCGGGGCCACCTCGGCCAGGAACGACATGGTCAGCGGCTGGCCAGCGCCGAGCCCGAGGCCGGCGACGGTCACCACCACGGCCATCACCCAGAACGGCAGCGGCGGCAGCAGCAGGCCGAGCCCGGCGGCGGAGAGCGCGACGGTGCCGATGAGCAGCGCGCGCCGGCCGATCGCCGCGACCAGCCGGCCGAGCAGCAGCCGGGACGCCATCGAGGCGACCGCCCGTACGCCGAGCAGGACGCCGATCGACCCGGCGGCGATGCCGCGCTCCGCCCCGAGTGCCGGCAGGTAGACCAGGGTGATGTCGACCGCGGCGAGGACGACGCAGCTCACCGTGAGGGCGCGGACCAGCCCGGGCTGCCGCAGCAGCTCCCGCATCCCGCCCGCCGCCGGCCCGGCCGCCGGCTGTTGGTGGTGGCCGGACGGGCGCAGCAGCGCGGCGGCGACCAGCAGCGGCACCGCGAGCGCGGCCGCGCCGAGGAAGATGGCCCGGGTGTCCGGGATGGACCGGTCACCGCCGAAGACCACGATCAGGCCGGGGCCGAGCGCCTGGCCCAGCGAGGCGGCGAAGGTGTAGTAGCCGAACGCCGCGTCGTACCGGTGCGCCGGGGTGCGGTTGGCGACCAGCGCCTGTTGGGCCACCACCGCGCAGAGGTGCGCGGTGCCGAGCAGCATGCTGGCCACCACCAGGCCGGCCACCGAGCCGGCGAGCAGCACGAAGCCGAGGCCGGCGGCGGCGAGCAGGGCCGACCCGGCGAGCGCCACCCGGCGCTCGCCGAACCGGTCGACGGCGTGCCCGCTGGGCACGGCCAGCACCAGCGGTACGACGGCGAAGCTGGCCCCGAGCACACCCAGCCAGGCCCCCGGCACGTCCAGCTCCAGCGCCCGGTACGCGGACGCCGGCCGGAGCATGAAGGTGACCGCCTGCACCACGATCGTGTGGGTGAGCAGCAGGGCGGTCTGGGCGCGCCCGGGAGCCGGCGAGCCCCCGGGCGCCACTCAGTCGGCCTTCACCGCAAGGACCGGGCAGGGCACCCGGAGCAGGATCTCCTGCGCGGTCGACCCCATGATCAGCTTGCCGACCGGGGTGCGGTGCCGGATGCCGATCACCACGAGCGAGACGTCCTCGGCCGCGACGATCTCCTCGATCTCCTCGACCGCGTCCCGGCCCCGCATGAGCTGCCGCACGTTGTGCGGCACCCCGGCCGCGACCAGTTCGCGGACCACCTGGTCCAGGTCGGCCTCCTGGGCGAGGCGCGGGTCGGCGTACGCGTCGCCGCGCGAGGTGTTCACCACCAGGATCGGCTCGTTCCGGAACCGGGCCTGTTCGATCGCGGCCCGCAGGGCCGCCTCGCCCAGCGGCGAGGGCACGTAGCCCACCAGCACGGTCATCCGGTCACCAACCTTCCGCGAAGCGGGCGGACCACGAACCGGCCGATCAGCGGCCAGAGGAGCACCACGGCGATCGCGGCGTAGATCACCCAGGACACCCAGCCGCCGATCAAGCCGTGCAGCTCGCCGCCGGAGAGCTGCAGCGCCCGCCGGCCGTGCAGTTCGGCGAGCGGGCCGAGGATGACACCGACGATCAGCGGCAGGATCGGCAGCCCGAAGCGCCGCATCCCGAAGCCGAGCAGGCCCAGGGCGAGCAGCAGGAACAGGTCGAACGGCTGGGCGTTGACCGCGTACGCGCCCATCGAGGCGAAGAAGATGATCCCGGCGTAGAGGTACGGGCGCGGGATCCGCAGCAGGCGCGCCCAGGCGGGGGCGAGCGGCAGGTTGAGCACCAGCAGCAGCAGGTTGCCGATGAAGAGGCTGGCGATCAGCGTCCAGACCAGCGTGGATTCCCGCGTGAAGAGCAGCGGGCCGGGCTGGATGCCGAACTGCTCGAAGGAGGCCAGCATCACGGCGGCGGTGGCGTTGGTGGGCAGGCCGAGCGCCAGCATCGGCACCAGGGTGCCGGCGGCCGAGGCGTTGTTGGCCGCCTCGGGTCCGGCGACGCCCTCGATCGCGCCCCGGCCGAACTCCTCCTTGTGCTTCGAGAGCTTCTTCTCGGTGATGTACGAGAGGAAGGTCGGGATCTCCGCGCCGCCCGCCGGCACCGCGCCGAACGGGAACCCGAACGCGGTGCCGCGCAGCCAGGGTTTCCAGGACCGCTTCCAGTCCTCCCGGCCCATCCAGGGTTGGCCGACCGGGATCACCTCTCCGGACTTGCGGCGCAGGTGGGCGGCGACCCAGAGCGCCTCGCCGACGGCGAAGATACCGACCGCCACCACGACCACG
Organism: Micromonospora sp. NPDC007271; assembly: GCF_040634005.1. Lineage (NCBI taxonomy): Bacteria > Bacillati > Actinomycetota > Actinomycetes > Micromonosporales > Micromonosporaceae > Micromonospora > Micromonospora sp. NPDC007271. The sequence goes on along the minus strand of NZ_JBEYER010000109.1, from coordinate 4,885 downwards.
TCGATGCCGTCGATGAGCTGCGGGATGCCGAAGGTGAGCCGCTGCTGACCGGTCTGGTCGACCCCGATCACGCCGATGACCAGGCCGATCAGCAGTGAGGCGAAGCCGCGTACCCGGGACGCGCCGAGCACCGCGGTGACCGCCACGAACGCGAGCAGCATCACGGCGAGGTAGTCGGGCGAGCCGAGGCTGACCGCGAACTGCACCACCGGTGGGGCGACCAGCACCAACAGCAGCGTGGCGATGGTGCCGGCGACGAACGAGCCGATCGCTGCGGTGGCCAGGGCCTGGGCGGCGCGCCCGGCCTTGGCCATCTTGTTGCCCTCGATGGCGGTCACCACCGAGGACGACTCGCCGGGGGTGTTCAGCAGGATCGAGGTGGTCGAGCCGCCGTACATGCCGCCGTAGAAGATGCCGGCGAACATGATGAGCGCCGAGGTCGGCCCCAGGTTGTAGGTGACCGGCAGCAGCAGCGCCACCGTCATCGCCGGGCCGATGCCGGGCAGGACCCCGACCGCGGTGCCGATGGTCACGCCGAGCAGCGCGATCAGCAGGTTCATCGGGGTCAGCACATGGCCGAACCCGTCGAGCAGATTGCCCAGGTTTTCCATTACAGGATCCCTTGCAGTACGCCGGCGGGCAGGTTGACCCCGAGCCCGATGGCGAAGGCGTAGAACGTGATCAGCGACAGCGCGACGGAGATCAGCAGATTCCGGAAGTAGTGGCGGTTGCCGAGCGCGTACGCCGAACCCCAGAAGAGGATCGTCCCGCTGATCACCCAGCCGAGCCGGTCGATGAGCACCGCGTTGACCAGGAACGCCCCGATCAGCAGCAGCACGGTCCGCCAGTCGATCGGGGTGCTCAGGTCGACGTCCTCGCCGGCCTCCGGCTCACCGGTGCCGCCGCGGAACACGTCCAGCGCGTAGATCGCCGCGACGATGAGCAGCAGCACGCCGAGCAGGATCGGCACCGGTTTGGGGCCGATCGGGTCGGCCCTGTTGATCGCGCTCCCGATCCGGGTCGTCGCGTCGAAGATGACCAACCCGCCGACCAGGGCGAGAAACGCAGAGACGCCGTACTGCGCCCGGTCGGTCTTCGGTGCGACGTCCGCCGCCGGGTCGGTTCCGGCCGCCGCCAGCTCCTCCGGCGTACGCGGCGCGCTCGGCCCGGTCAGCTCGGGCGCGTCCGCCACGGTCGGCTCGGTCGCGGCCCGTTCCGTCGCCAGGGCGGCGGCCGGCGTGGGGGCCGGTTCGGCCGGCGCGGCCGTCGGCTGCGCCGGGATCTCGGGTACGGCCGGGGGCCGGGGCGGCGGGTCGCCGCCCCGGTCCGGTCGGGTCGTCCTGCCGGTCATGCCAACCCGAGCTGCTTGAGCACGTCGGCCACTGCCTTGTCCTGCTCGGTCAGGAAGGTGCCGAAGTCGTCGCCGGTGATGAACGCGTCGGTCCAGCCACGCTTCTTCAGCTCGGCCTTCCACTCCGCCGAGTCGTGCATCTTGGTCAGCACGTCGATCCAGACCTTCTTGTCGGCGTCGCTGATGCCGGGCGGCGCGACGATGCCCCGCCAGTTGGTGAAGACCAGGTCGATGCCGGAGGACTTCAGGGTCGGCACGTCCTTGAGCGCCTCGATCGGCGCCTCGCTGGTCACCGCGAGGACCCGGATCTGGCCGGCCTCGACCTGGTCGAGGAACTCGCCGAAGCCGCTGGCGCCGAAGGCCACCTTGCCCCCGAGCACGGCCGGCAGCAGCTCGCCGCCGCCGTCGTACGAGACGAAGTTGACCTGGCGCGGGTCGATGCCGACGGTCTTGGCGAGCTGCATGGGCAGCAGGTGGTCCGGGCCACCGGGCGAGGAGCCGCCGCCGACCGCGAAGCCCTTCGGGTTGGCCTTCCACGCCGTGACCAGGTCATTGATGGTCTTGTACGGGGAGTCCTTCGGCACCACGATGGCGCCGGCCTCCTCGATCATCTTCGCCAGCGGGGTGGTCTGGGTCAGCGTCGCCGCCGACTTCGAGGTGTACGAGGCACCGACCACGCCCAGCCCCATCTGCATGGCGAGCTTGCCGTTGCCCTTCTCGTTCACGGTCCGCTGGAGGCCGACCGTGCCGCCCGCGCCGGGCAGGTTGAACACCTGCACGCCGGTGGCGATCTTGGCGTCCTCCATCACCTTCGCGGCGGTCCGGGCCGTGGTGTCGTAGCCACCACCGGGGGTGTTCGGGACCATGATCCGCAGTCCGGTGACCGGCTTGCCGTCGTCGGCGGCACCGGCCCCACCCTTGTCGGCGGTGGCACCGCAGGCCCCCAGGGCGAGCGCCGTAGCGGCGGCCACGCCCATGACCAGCAGGTTTCTCCTAGTTGCCATCATGTTTCTCTTCCGTTTCGAATGAGTCCGGCGGCAAGATGGTGGCCTCCGAGCAGGCAAGCTGTCTGCGTTGTGTCACCAGCGGAAGTTGAGGTCTTTGTGGTCGCGGTCACGTCCCGGCGCCGTACGCTCGCCGGGCAGCTGCTCGTCCTCCAGCTCGCGATCATCGTCGTGGTGCTGGTGGCGGTGGCCGCTGTCTCGCTGGCCCAGTCCGCGGCCACCTTCAACCGCGTCGAGGGGCGCCGGGTCGCCGCGCTCGGCGAAGAGCTGGCCGGCAACACCCTGCTCCGGGGTTGGCTCAACCAGCCCGCGCCCGGCGAGGCGATCGCACCGCTGCTACAGAACACGCTGATCCGGTCCGGGGTGACCCACGTGACCGTGGCCAACGAGCAGGGCCGGGTGGTCAGCTCGACGGACCCGACGCTGGTCGGCAACCCCGTGGTGCTCGGCGACCCCCGGGTGGCACAGGAGGGGCGCAGCTGGTTCGGCGAACTGGAGGTCGACGGCACCCGGCAGCTGGTGGCCCAGGTGCCGGTGCTCGGGGACCGGAAGCAGGAAAACCTCGGCCGGTACCTGGGCGTGGTGGTCGTCGGTGAGGCGTCGCCGAGCTGGTCGGAACGACTGGTCGGGGCCTCCTCCTACCTGCTCACCTACCTGGGCATCGCCTGCGGCCTGGGAGTGGTCGGGTCGTGGCTGCTGGCCCGGCGGATCAAGCGGCAGACCCTCGGCCTGGAGCCCCGGGAGATCGCCGGGCTGGCCGAGCACCGGGAGGCACTGCTGCACGGCATCGCCGAGGGGGTGATCGCGCTGGACCCGCAGCAGCGCGTCACCCTGGTGAACGCGGTGGGCCGGCGGCTGCTCGACCTGCCCGAGGACTGCCTCGGGCAAAGCCTCCGCGAACTGCGGATCAACGGCCGGCTGCGGGACGTGCTGGCCGGCATCGGCCCGGAGGCCCGGGACCAGGTGGTGGTGCGGCGCGGCCGGGTGCTGGTGATGAACCGGATGACGGTCCGCAAGGACGGCCGCCGGCTGGGCTCGGTCACCACGCTGCGGGACCGGACCGAGCTGGCCCGGTTGGAACAGGAACTCGGCTCGTTCCGCAGCACCACCGAGCTGCTGCGGGCGCAGACCCACGAGTTCGCCAACCAGTTGCACACCATCTCCGGCTTGATCCAGATCGGTGAGCACGACGAGGTGGTCCGGTACGTCGACGCGCTGAGCCGGCACCGCGCCTCGCTCGACCTGACCGTCACCAGCCGGATCCACGACACCGCGATCGCGGCGCTGCTCATGGCAAAGTCGGCGGTGGCCGCGGAACGCCGGGTGGAGCTGCGGATCTCCGAACGGACCGGGCTGAACCGGCTACCGGCCGAGCTGTCAGCGGACGTCGCCACAGTGCTCGGCAACCTGGTGGACAACGCGGTCGAGGCGGTGGCGGGCGGCCAGGAAGCGGCCGGCGAGGCGGCGGAGCAGCCCGCCTGGGTGGAGGTCGAGCTGCGCCAGGACGCCGCCTCGGTGGAGATCGTCGTCCGCGACTCCGGCCCCGGGGTCGCGCCGGAACTGGCGCAGGAGGTCTTCACCCACGGCTTCACCACCAAGGCGGCCCACAGCGGCGAACGGGGCATCGGCCTGGCGCTCACCCGCCTGGTGTGCCACCGTCGCGGCGGCGAGGTGGCGGTGACGAACACCGCCGAGGGCGCCATGTTCACCGCGCGGATGTCGGTGCTGGCCAGCATGTTGGAGGAGGCGCGATGATCGACGTGCTCGTCGTCGACGACGACTTCATGGTGGCCCGGATCCACCGCGGGTTCGTCGAACGGATCGACGGCTTCCGGGTGGTCGGCACCGCCAGCACCGGCGAGCAGGCGGTGGCGGCGGTCGAGGAACTCCGACCCGACCTGGTCCTGCTCGACCTCTACCTGCCCGACATGTTCGGCCTGGACGTGGTGACCCGGATCCGGGCCGCCCGGCATGACTGCGACGTCCTGGTGATCAGCGCCGCCCGCGAGGCCGAGGCGGTCCGCCGGGCGGTCCGCTACGGCGCGGTCAACTACCTGCTCAAACCGTTCGGCTTCGACGAGCTGCGTACCCGGCTGGAGCAGTACGGGGCCCGCCGCGCCGCGCTGCGGACGGCGATGGTCACCGACCAGGCCGACGTCGACCGGGTGCTCTCCCGCAGCGGCACCCTGGCCGTCGCCCCCGCCCTGCCACGCGGGCTCAGCACGGAAACCGCCGAACTGGTGGAACGCGCCCTGCGCGAGCACCGCGGCACCCTCTCGGCCAGCGAGTGCGCCGACCGGGTCGGGATCTCCCGGGTCAGCGCCCGCCGCTACCTGGAGCACTTCTCGGGTACGGGGCGTGCGGAGGTGAGCCTGCGCTACGGGGCGGCCGGTCGCCCGGAGCGCCGCTACACCTGGGTGGCCTGACGCTGCTGTTGGTGGGTGGTTGCTGTGGTGCTTGGTTGCTGTTGGTGGGTGGTTGCTGTTCGGGCTGGGGGCGAGGGTGACCGGCTCCGGGCGGTCAGGCTTGA
>NZ_JBEYER010000108.1:0-22730 GCF_040634005.1 Micromonospora sp. NPDC007271 | reverse complement strand
CCTGTCCGGGCAGCATGTGCAAGATCGCGGGCGGAGGGGAGGGGGAGGGCGCGGCCGCAACGCCGCCCGTCGCCGGCACGCGGCCGAGCGCACCGCCGTCGCGGTCCCCGCGCCGGCGGGCGGCTGACCGCCCGTACCCGGGGCCGGCAGCCGCGCCGGACCCGGGCGGCGCGGAATCCCCCGGGCCGGCCCGTGGCCCCGCCCGCGCGCCCCGCGCCGCCGCCGTGCGCTCGCGGCGGGTCAGACGTGCCTACGGCGGTGGGTCAACGAGTCCAGCACCAGGGTCAGCCCGGCCCCGACCAGCCAGACGTCCTTGGCCAGGCCGACGCCCGCCTGGGTGGGCTTCAGGCTGTTCGCCTCGCGCATCCCCGGCGTCTTCAGGTAGAGCTGCACCAGGCCGGCGCCGAACGCCGCCAGCCCCGCACCGGCGAGCAGCGACGGCACGAACGGGACGAGCAGCGCGGCCCCCAGGGCCATCTCGGCCCGGGACAGCAGCTTGGCGAACCGAGCCGGCTCGAACTGCTGCAACGGCGGAATCGCCCCGACCGCCATGCCGTGCACTCCGGCGGCGGCCTCGCCCTCCAGGCTCCGCTTGCTGAGCCCGGAATTCAGGATGAACGCCCCGACGGCGACCCGCAGCGGCGCATGAGTCAGCTTCATGATCACTCCCGTCCGTGCCGGAGAACCGGGGGACCGCGTACCCCGCGACGCGCCGGCTAACCCGCCGCGCGCAGGTGGGCCGGCACGGTGATCGGCGGTAGGTTCACGGGAGTACGGAGACCGGCACAGACGGGAGGAACCGTGAGCCAGGAAGTCCGGGGAGTCGTGTCGCGGCGCAAGGGTGCGCCGGTGGAGGTCACCACGATCGTGGTGCCCGACCCGGGGCCGGGCGAGGCGGTGGTCCGCGTCCAGTCCTGCGGGGTCTGCCACACCGACCTGCACTACCGCGAGGGCGGCATCACCGACGACTACCCGTTCCTGCTGGGGCACGAGGCCGCGGGCGTCGTCGAGCAGGTGGGGGAGGGGGTCACCGACGTGACTCCCGGCGACTTCGTGGTGCTCAACTGGCGGGCCGTCTGCGGGCAGTGCCGGGCCTGCCGCCGGGGCCGCCCCTGGTACTGCTTCAACACGCACAACGCCGCACAGAAGATGACCCTCACCGACGGCACCGAACTCACCCCCGCCCTCGGCATCGGCGCGTTCGCCGAGAAGACCCTCGTGCACGCCGGCCAGTGCACCAAGGTCGACCCGTCCGCCCGGCCCGCCGCCGTCGGGCTGCTCGGCTGCGGGGTGATGGCCGGCCTCGGCGCGGCCATGAACACCGGCCAGGTGACCCGGGGCGACTCGGTCGCGGTGATCGGCTGCGGTGGCGTCGGCGACGCGGCGGTGGCCGGCGCGGCCCTGGCCGGGGCGACGACGATCATCGCGGTGGACACCGACTCCCGTAAGCTCGACTGGGCCCGCAAGTTCGGCGCCACCCACACCGTCAACGCCTCCGAGGACGACCCGGTCGAGGCGATCCGCGCCGCCACCGGCGGCTTCGGCGCCGACGTGGTGATCGACGCGGTGGGCCGCCCGGAGACCTGGAAGCAGGCCTTCTACGCCCGGGACCTGGCCGGCACGGTCGTGCTGGTGGGCGTACCCACCCCGGACATGAAAATCGAGCTGCCGCTGCTGGACGTCTTCGGTCGCGGCGGCGCGCTCAAGTCCAGCTGGTACGGCGACTGCCTGCCCAGCCGCGACTTCCCGATGCTCACCGAGCTGTACAAGCAGGGCCGCCTCGACCTGGACGCGTTCGTCACCGAGGAGATCGCCCTCGACCAGGTCGAGGAGGCGTTCACCCGGATGCACCACGGCGACGTGCTCCGCTCGGTGGTGGTCTTCCCGTGACCGCCCGCGTCGACCACACCGTCACCTCCGGCACGTTCTCCCTCGACGGGCAGACCTTCGACGTCGACAACAACGTCTGGGTGATCGGCGACGACAGCGAATGCGTGGTCGTCGACGCGCCGCACGACGTGGCCGCCATCCGCCGGGTCGTCGGCGACCGCCGGGTGGTCGCCATCCTGGCCACCCACGCCCACGACGACCACGTACGCGTCGCACCCGAGCTGGCCCGGGCGGTCGGCGCCCCGGTGCTGCTGCACCCCGCCGACCGGGTGCTCTGGGATCTGGTCCACCCCGACGTCCCGCCGGACGGGGAACTGACCGACGGCCAGACCGTACCGGTCGGCGGCACCACCCTGCGGGTGCTGCACACCCCCGGCCACAGCCCCGGCGCGTGCAGCCTGCACGCCCCCGAGCTGGGCGCGGTCTTCACCGGCGACACCCTGTTCGCCGGCGGCCCGGGTGCCACCGGCCGTTCCTACAGCGACTTCGGCACCATCATCGAGTCGATCCGGACCCGGCTGCTCACCCTGCCGCCGGAGACCGTGGTCCACACCGGACACGGCGACGACACCACCATCGGCGCCGAGGCGCCGCACCTCGACGAGTGGATCGCCCGGGGCCACTGAGCCGACCGCCCGACCGGGTCGCCGACCCGGTCGGGCGCCGCCGGGCTCAGCGCTCGCCGTCCAGCACCGGCTTGACGTCGAGTACGGGCGTGCCGTCCACCGCCTCCAGGTCGGCCACCCGCATCCGCAGGCCGGCCACCTCCCGCACCCGGACCCGGTGCAAACCGATCGGGTTCGGCCGGTGCGGCGAGCGGGTGGCGAACACCCCGGCCTCCGGCCGGGACCGGTCGCCGCGCGGGTGCACCACGAGCACGTCCCGTTGGGCCCGGTCCAGCCAGGTCAGCACCAGCACGTCCGCGCCCGGTCCCAGGCCACGCAGCGCCGGGGCGTACGCCGCGTCGAACACCAGCCACGCCTCCGGTGCACCCTCGTCGCCCTGCTTCGGTGCCATCGCCGGATCGGTCAGCGGGGACTCGACCCGGCCGACCGGGCGCAGCGCGTACTCCACGTCGTCCACACGGCATCCTTCGGTCAGCAGCAGGCGCAGCCGGAGATGCGCCAGCCACGGTGGTAGGCGTCAGCCCGGTTCCGGTCACGTGCTCGCGTTTCCGGTTGACGCGCCCCTCACCGTAACGCCAGCCCGGGGGTTGAGCTGACCCGCCGACTCGGCCGCGACGGGCTTGCCCGTCGGACGCCGTCGGGTTAACCTTCCGGTGGACCTGGATGCCGGCGCGCAGCGCCACCCGGTGTTCCTTACCCTCCGCCCGATCTGCCGTCGCCCGTCGCGTCAGCGGCAGCACCGACGGCCGCGCGGAGCGCGAATCCCGCCGCCGACAGCCGTCGAGCGAGCGTGGTGCCCGGCGCTGCTGAGCCGATTGACACGGCGTTGGGCTCGCCGTTTCCGGCCTCTCGCACCGGTCGGAGTTCCGTCCCGCCACCCGCCTCTGCGGGCGCTCGTCGGCGACCCGGGCGGCCGGCGGCGTGGCCCGGACCAGGCCGCCGCCGAGGCTGCGCCGGTGACCCGGCCCGCCAGATCGGCAACGTTCCCGACCTTCTCCGTCGACGCCGACCGGCCCGGGATGCCGTCCCGCCGTCCGCGCCGCCGGCGCGGGTGTCCGATCCGGCGCTCGGGCGCCGCCACCTGCTCCGCCCACCGATCACCCGCCGTCGCCCGAAAGGCGACCGCCCCGCGAAAGGCATCCGATGAACAGCATCGACACCTCGGCGCCGGTCCCGGTCACCGGCATCGTCGACACCGTCGACGATCACGCGTTGATCCGGGTCGCCGGCTACCTGCCCTCGGCCGCGGACGCGTACGTCCCACCCGCCCAGCTGCGCCGGTACGGTCTGCGCCGCGGCGACCTCGTCACCGGCGCGGTCGCCGCCACCCCCCGCCGTGGCCGGCACACTCCGCTGGTCCGGCTCGACACCGTCAACGGGATGGAGCCGGAGGAGGCGAGGCGCCGGCCGGAGTTCTACCAGCTGACCCCGCTGTACCCGCAGGAGCGGCTGCGGCTGGAGACCGAGCCGCACATCCTGACCACCCGGGTGATCGACCTGGTGATGCCGATCGGCAAGGGCCAGCGGGCGCTGATCGTCTCGCCGCCGAAGGCCGGTAAGACGATGGTGCTGCAGGAGATCGCGAACGCGATCACCCGCAACAACCCGGAGTGCCACCTGATGGTGGTGCTGGTCGACGAGCGGCCGGAAGAGGTCACCGACTTTTCTCGGTCGGTGAAGGGCGAGGTCGTCGCGGCCACGTTCGACCGTCCGCCGCAGGACCACACCACGGTGGCGGAGCTGGCGATCGAGCGGGCGAAGCGCCTGGTCGAGCTGGGGCAGGACGTGGTCGTGCTGCTCGACTCGCTGACCAGGCTGGGTCGCGCCTACAACCTCTGCGTTCGCTCCGGCGGCCGTACCCTCTCCGGTGGAGTGGACGTGGCCGCGCTCAACCCGCCGAAACGGCTGCTCGCCGCGGCCCGGGCCGTCGAGGAGGGCGGCTCGCTGACGATCGTCGCCTCCACGCTGGTGGAGACCGGCTCGGCCGCCGACACGCTCATCCACGAGGAGTTCAAGAGCACCGGCAATGCCGAGCTGCGGCTGGACCGCACCCTGGCCGACCGGCGCACCTATCCGGCCGTCGACGTCCGGGGGTCCGGCACCCGACGGGAGGAGCTGCTGCTCACCGAGGCCGAGCGGCATCGCCTGCGGGGCCTGCGATCAGCGCTGTCCCAGATGGACCGTCAGCCGGCCCTGGAACGGCTGCTGCACCAGCTTGCCACCACACCGGGCAACGCCTGCTTCCTCGCCCGGCTCGGCGCCGCGACTGGGAACTAGGATCGGCGGTCATGACCGTACCGGGGAACGACCAGCCGCCGACCGTACGCCAGCTGCGCCTCGTCGTCGAGGCCGACGACTACGACGCGGCGGTCGCCTTCTTCCGCGACGCCCTGGGCCTGCCCGAGCAGGCGGCGTATTCGGGCGACGGCGACGCGCGGGTGGTGATCCTGGAGGCCGGTCGGGCCACCCTGGAGCTGGCGAACCCCGCGCAGAAGCGGATGATCGACGAGGTGGAGGTCGGCCGGCAGGTCGCACCGCGCCTGCGGGTGGCGTTCGAAGTGGAGGACAGCCGGGCGGTGACCGAACGCCTGGTCGCCGCGGGCGCCACCGTGGTCGCCCCGCCGACGGTCACCCCGTGGCGGTCCCTCAACGCCCGCCTCGATGCCCCGGCGGGGCTGCACCTGACCGTGTTCCAGGAGCTGTGTGACCCGGCGGAGCGGGCCGCCCTGGACGGCTTCGGCACGGACGCCTGACCGCTGGCGATCGCGTCCGTCCGCTGGAAATGCGGCTGCGCGCGGATACCCGGGCGCTGATAGCGTCGCGCCCGTGCCCGACCCCGCCACCGCGCCCGCCCTGACCCCGGCGCAGGCCGCCGCGCTGCGCCACGTCCGTCACGTCGCACTCCGAGACCGCCCGGTGGCCCTCACCACCATCGCCCGGCACCTGGCCGGCCCGGGTACGGCGTACCAGGCGGAGGAGATCATCGCGGCGGTGGCCGCGCACGGCCGGCTGACGCTCAACTTCCACCCGGATCGCCTGCTGGGCGACGGCCGTACGGTGGCTGAGGCGCTGGACCAGGACGGCGTCTACCGCAGTCAGTTCGAGACGGGCATCTCCAACGGCGGGCTGACCGCCTTCCCCGGCGGCGACCGCGACCGCTGGGAGGCCGCGCTGTTCGGCGGGGCGTACCAGCGGCCGGGTGTGCTCCCCGGGGAACGCCCGAAGTATGGCGGCCTGAACCTGCTCGACCACCCCGACGGCGCCTGCCCCCGGTTCGGCTCCTGCCACCTGCGGCTGCGCCCCGAAGTCCTGGCTCGGGCCACCTTCACCTTCGGTGACACCCACACCCAACCCAAGGACCACGGCACCCTCGAGGTGTTCGAGCCGGTGCTCGCCGCGCTGCTCGACGCCACGGCAGGCACCGGCGTCTGCCTCGGGGCGGCCGGCATGGACACCGGCAGGTTGCTGGGTACGCTGCTACGCCGCCGCGAGCGGGAATCCGCCGCGGCCGGGCGCGCGTTGGACGACTACGTCGAGGCCCAGATCCACGGCGAGCTGAGTCTCGCCCGGGACGTCGAGGCGCTCGTGGTCGACCCCTCCTTCCGGGGCACCGACGCCGGTCGGATCCTCGCCGGAATCGCCAGCCGGCACGGCTTTCCGCTGCGCTGGCACGGGGGATTCGAGCTGCCGGTCGACGCCGTCGACGCGGAGTTCCGGGGCCCGGCCATCCCGCCGCTCGCCGCCCGGGTGCACGCGGAGTTCGGCCGCCCGGGAGAGCCGGTCCACGCCGCGCTCATCGGCCGCGCCGCCGCGTCGGTGGTGCGGGAGCCGGAACGATGGGCCGACCGGGGTCCGGTCGACGTCACGCTTCAGCACCTCAAGCAGCTCTGGCACGTTCTCGTCCGGTTCGGCACGCCCGCCGCCGATTGAGCACCGCCGCGGCGTCCGGCCCTTTCGGGTGGTCCATCCCCTCGGGTACGCAGTGGCCCGGCCGCCCGGTATGCCAGGTGACCTGGGCCGCAGCCGGTCGGCACTCCGGCATATCCGGAATGACCGACACGGCAAGCTGGTTACGTTCCCTGGACCGGCGGCGCGTAAACCCGTACCAGCCGGTAGTTCCCCCGAGGCCCGCTCACCCCGGAGCGTGTCGTAACGATCGAAAGGGCAACCATCGTGAAGCATCACTTCACTCGATGGCTCCCGGCCATCGCCCAGACCTCGCACCGCACGGCCGAGCTCGTCAACCGGTGGCTCCCCACCATCACCAGCACCATCAACAAGACCCCGCAGCGCAAGGCCGCGCTGAGCGTCGCGGGTGTGGCCTTCCTCGGCGGCCTGGCGTTCGGTCCCAGCGCCGTCGCCGCACCGGTCACCACCGGCCCGCACACCGGCGCCGTCGCCGCGATCGACCTGGCCACCGGCAAGCAGCTGGCCACCGTCAAGTCCGACCTCACCACCGGTGCCGACAAGGTACCCGCCAAGGCCAACGCGCCCAGCCGGGACAAGCTCGTCCCGCACGGCGTCGAGGGCGCGCAGTCGCGCATCCCGCTCGACGACGCGCAGATCGCCAACGCTAAGGCCATCGTCGAGGCGGCCAAGGAGACCGGCGTGGGCGAGCGGGGCGCCGTCATCGGCGTCGCCACGTCGCTGCAGGAGTCGAAGCTGTACAACATCGGCCACCTCGGCGCGTACAACGACCACGACTCGGAAGGCCTGTTCCAGCAGCGCCCGTCGTCGGGTTGGGGTACGTCCGAGCAGATCACCGACCCGGACTACGCCTCGAAGGCGTTCTTCAACGCGCTGAAGAACGTCGGCGGCTGGCAGGACCTGCCGCTGACCACGGCCGCGCAGACGGTGCAGGTGTCCGCCTACCCGTACGCGTACGCCCAGTGGGAGGACCAGGCGGCGGACATCGTCCAGCAGGTCTGGTGAGTTCCCGTTCTTCCTGACTGACCGGCCGGTCCCTTCCCGGGGGCCGGCCTGGTCTGTCTTCGGTTGCGGTTCCGGGTGTGGCCTGGGGTGCCTTGGTGGTTGCGGTTTGGGGTGTGCGTGGCGGTGCGTGGGTGGTTGCGGTTGGGGTGTGGCCCGCCGTGCCCGGCTCCGGGCGGTCAGGCTTGATCCCTGCGCCGGTCACGGCGGGCCACACCCGTGTCGTGGGCGTTCGCCGTCCGGAGGCGCGGCCTGCGCGCCTTCTGCGCCTTGTACGGCCGTGTGGCGTTTCCGGGGGTGTGTCCGCGCTGGTCCTGACGGTGATCGACTCGGTGTGCGGGATGTGGCGGTATCCGGGGTGTCGGATACCGCGGTGTGCGCCCCATGGAGTGGATCAGCCGGGGTGCGTGTTCGGCTGTCCGGGCACGGTGGTGCGTATGTCCCGTTTGTGGGTGTGGCCGGTGGCATCCGCCGGCCGGAATGGCGGCCGGCCGGGGGTCGTTGAACACGGGTGCACGGCCGAGGAAGGCCCCCGCCGGCGGGTGATGGCGGGTGGCCGGTGCCCCCCCGGAATGTTGGCGGGCGGTCGGTCGTTACACATGGTCCCGGCGCCGCGGAGAGGCGATCCCCCGCCCCGCGAGCCGCTGGATCCCCCGAGACTTTCCCCCTTCTTTTGAGCGCCTGACGTGGTGCTTGCGTGCCCGGTCCACCCCTCATGGGCTGTGTGCGCCAACCCCCGAATGGAGCTTTGGTCATGAACTCGATGCTGCTGCGGAAGACGGTTCTTGGTGTTGCTGGTCTGGCGTTCACCGGTGGTGTGTTCGCCGGCCCGATCGCCGCTCACGCTGCAGAGCCCGTGCACGCCGCCCCGGCCACCGCCGTGCAGGCCGACAAGCCGGCCGTGGATCAGGCGAAGCTGATTCCGCATGGTGTGCAGGGCGCCCAGTCGCACATCGACCTGAACGGCGAGCAGGCCGGGAACGCGAAGGCGATCATCGCCGCGACGAAGAAGGCGGGCATGCCCGAACGCGCCGCCGTGATCTCGATCGCCACGAGCCTGCAGGAGTCGAAGCTGGAGAACCTGGGCCACCTCGGCGACAAGAACGACCATGACTCGCTGGGCCTGTTCCAGCAGCGCCCGACCTCGGGTTGGGGCACGCCGGAGCAGATCACGGATCCGGAGTACTCGACCACCGCGTTCCTGAAGGGTCTGAAGCAGGTCGACGGGTGGCAGGACATGCCGCTGACCAAGGCCGCCCAGACGGTGCAGGTGTCGGCCTACCCGGACGCCTACGCGCAGTGGGAGCAGCAGGCCGCCGACCTGGTCGCCCAGTACTGGAACAGCTGACCACCAGCAGAACACGAACACGCCGCTGGCCGGCACCCCTGAACACGGGGTGCCGGCCAGCGCTGTCTGCGGATCTTGGTCAGTTGCCGTCTGCCGTGAACGCGGCTCAGTCCGGGCGCAGGGCGATCAGGCCGTCGTCGGCGAGCACGAACCGGGTCCGACAGGACGCGCCGAGCCCGTCGAGCAGGTCCGCCAGCCAGCGGGCCTCCTCCGGGGTGGCCACCTCCAGTCGCATCCGCCGCGCCCGCACCGGCGCCAGGCGCAGCCGGCGCAGCTCACCGGACTCCGCGTCGAGCGTGGGCAGGTGCAGCAGCCGCAGCTCCGGCCGGTAGGACTCCTGCCCGCCGATCCCCTCGTAGTCGTCGATCAGGTCGCCGCAGCCGTACAGCACGAGCCGCCCCCGGTACCGCTCGATCGGGCGCGGATGGTGCGACGAGTGGCCGTGCACCAGGTGCACCCCGGCGTCGATCAGCGTGTGCGCGAACCGGACGTGCTCGTCCGGCACGTCGTACCCCCAGTTCGAGCCCCAGTGCACCGAGACCACCACCAGGTCCCCGGGCCTGACCTCCCGGGCGACCCGCTCGGCCAGCGCCCCGGCCGACGCCGCCGAGACGTCCAGGTACGCCACCCCGGGCCGCCCTTCGGCCGCAGCCCACTGCGGGTACACGCCGCTGGAGGGGGCACCCACCGACCAGACGAGCAGCCGCCGGCCGCCGGCAAGCGGCACCAGCGCCGGCCGCCACGCCTCGTCCGCGTCCCGGCCGGCGCCGGCCGTCGACACGCCCGCCGCGCGCAGGGCGTCGAGGGTGTCGGTGAGCCCGGTCGGGCCGAAGTCGAGGACGTGGTTGTTGGCCAGCGCGCACACGTCGAGCCGGGCGGCGGTGAGGCAGGCCAGGTTTCCCGGGTGCATCCGGTAGTGGATGCCCTTGCCGGGGGCGTACTCGCCGCGGCCGGTCACCGACGTCTCCAGGTTGACGATCCGGACGTCCGGGCGCAGCGCGTCCAGCAGGCGCAGGGCCTCGCCCCACGGCCACCCGGGCGGGGCCGGTCGCGGCACCGGACCGTTGACGGACTCCGCCAGCTCGACGTAGCGGCGGGCGTCGGTGACGGCCGGCTCCCGCAGCTCGGGCGGCCCCGGGTGCGGCAGGATCTGGTCCACGCCCCGGCCGGTCATCACGTCACCGGCGAGCAGGAGGGTCACCTCGGCCATGACCGTCGTCTTCCCACCCGGGGGCCCTCCCGCACCTGGCGGACTCCCCGAATCAACGCGGGTCGCAAGCGCTCTATGCTCCCAGCCATGTCGATCATGGATCGCGACGTGGCGATCGCGGCGGCGGAGGCCGGCGCCGCTGTCGTGCGTGCCCGGTACGGCACACCGCTCGCCCGCGTGGACAAGTCCGGGGGCGACTTCGCCACCGCTGCCGACATCGAGGCGGAACAGACGATCCTCGACGTCATCCGGGCCGCGCGGCCCGACGACGCGGTGCACGGGGAGGAGAGCGGACGCACCGGCGCCGACGACGCCGAGCGGACCTGGCTGGTCGACCCGCTGTGCGGCACCCTGAACTTCGCGGCGCGGATGCCTCTGGTCGCCGTGAACGTGGCCCTGCGGACCGGATCGGACGCCGGGGCCACGGTGGCCGCGTCGGCCGATCCGTTCGCCGGTGAGGTGTTCTGGACCGACGGCGGCCCGGCCCAGGTGCGCCGCGACGGGGTGGACGAGCGGCTCACGCCGTCCGCCGAGACAGGCCTGGTGGACGTCAACCTCGACCCGCCGTTCCCGAACGGCCCCGCGTTCCGGGCCGTCCGGTTGCTCGCGCACCCGGAGTTCGTGGCGCGGTTCCGGCCGCGGGTGGTCTCCACGACCCTCGCGGTCGCCTGGGTCGCCGCCGGCCGGCGCGCGGCGTACGTGACCGACGGCCAGCTTCGGGACAGCGTGCACTTCGCCGCCGGGATCGCCCTGTGCCGGGCCGCCGGCTGCGTGGTGACCGGCATCGACGGCCAGCCGCTGCACACCGGCGCGGGCGGGCTGCTGGTGGCCGCGGACCACGACACGCACCGCGCCCTGCTGGCGCTCGTCGAGGAGCAGTTCCGGGGGTGAAGCGCCGCACCGGGCCCGCTATCCGGCAGCGGGGTGCGACCAGAACTCGGTGACCAGGGCGTGGAACGCCGCGGCCCGCTCGATCTGCGGCATGTGCCCGGTGTCCGGAAACAGGTGGCAACGGGCCCTCGGTAGCCGGGCGCGGGCGTTCGCCAGCTGGGTGGCCGGCAGGATCCGGTCCCGGTCGCCCCAGACGACCAGCGTGGGCAGGTCCAGCGCGGCCACGGCGGCCAGCAGCTCCTCGCGCCACTGCGGCCGTACGCCCCGCCAGGTGCCCAGGCTGCGGACCAGCTCCAGCATCACCCGGGCGGCGTGCGGCTGCCGGGCCACCGCGAGGGCGGTGGCGACGCGCTCCTCGGTGACGTACGCCGGATCGTGGAAGATGGCCCGCTCGGTGCGCCGGGCGACCACCGGGTGCGGGCGCAGCAGCAGCCGCCCCAGCGGGCGCAGCGCGAGCAGCCGCAGCGCGACGGTGACCTCCCGGCCGAAGCCGGCGCTGTTGACCAGCACCAGGCTCGCCGCCCGGCCCGGATCGTCGGCGGCGAGCCGCATCGCCACCGCCCCGCCGAGGGAGTTGCCCACCAGGTGCGCGGGGCCGGTGACCCCGGCGGCGTCCAGGGTCTCGGCGACCGCCGCGGCCAGGGCGGGCAGGGTGTGCGGCGGGTCCAGCGGCGCGCTACCGCCGTGGCCGGGCAGGTCCACGCTGACCGCCCGGTGGTCGCGGGCCAGCAGCTCGTGCTGGGCGGCGAAGTCGTCGAGGGTGCGGCCGATGCCGTGCAGCAGCACCACCGGCGGGCCGTCGCCGGTGACCCGGCAACGGACCCGCCGGCCGGCCACGGTCAGCTCGTCGGCGGGCGGCAGGGCGAGGGTCATGCCGGCCGCCCCGGCTCGGGCGCGACGGACTCCGGGGCGGGACGCGGCGCCGGCACCCGGGCGGCGTTGCGGTTCATCACCGCCGCCAGGACCTTCCCGTACGAGGCGGGGGCGAGCCGGGCCAGCAGGTCGGGCAGCTTCGCCGACCAGCCGATCAGCACCCGCCCCCGGCGGCGCTGCACGCCGCGAAGGATCACCTCGGCGGCCTTCGCCGGGTCGATGGTGAGCAGCTTCTCGAACTGCTCGCGGCCGGTCTCGAACTCCGCGCGGGGCACGCCGCTGCCCAGCCGGGCGCTGGCCGCGATCCGGGTCCGGATGCCGCCGGGGTGCACCGAGGTGACCCCGACACCGTCGTCGACCAGTTCGTGCCGCAGCGCCTCGGTGAAGCCGCGTACGGCGAACTTGCTGGCCGAGTACGCGGCCTGCCCGGCGGGCGCGATCAGCCCGAACAGGCTGGAGACGTTGACCAGGTGGGCGCCCGGCTCGGCCTTGAGCGCGGGCAGCAGCGCGTGGGTCAGCCGGACCACGGCCCGGAAGTTGATCTCGATGACCCAGAGGAACTCGTCCAGGGTGACCTGGTCGAACCGGCCGCCCAGCGCCACCCCGGCGTTGTTGACCAGCAGCCGGATCCGGGGATGCCGCCGGCGCAGCTCGGCCGCCACCCGGTCGGTGGCGTCGGCGTCGGCGAGGTCGACCAGGTGGGCGTCGATCCGCCGGTCGGGGTGGGCGGCGCGGATCGCGGCGACCACCGCGTCGAGCCGGCCGGCGTCCCGGTCGAGCAGGACCAGGTCGGTGCCGCGGCGGGCCAGCCCGTGCGCGAGGGCCTCGCCGATGCCGCTGGCCGCGCCGGTCACCACCGCGGTGCCGCCGGGGAAGACGAAGTCACGCATCCGGGGTAATCCTCTCGGTCAGGTGACGGGCGTGGTCGGCTGTGCGGCGTCGAGGCTGTCGGCGGCGGGCGCGCCGGCCCGGGAGAAGCGCACGCCGGAGTCGGTGAGCCGGCCGTGGCGCATCAGCAGCACGTCCCGGGGATAGTTCTGGTACAGCCGCCAGGGGGCCCTCGGCCCCTGCTTCGGGAGCCGGTCGGCGGCGCGCAGCACGTACCCGGACTTCAGGTCGATGAGTGGCGCCAGCTCCCCCGTGTCGGGCGCGACCGGGGTGACGATCTGCTGGCCGGTGGCGTCGAGGTGGCGCAGCAGCCGGCAGACGTACGTGGCGACGAGGTCGGCCTTGAGCGTCCAGGACGCGTTGGTGTAGCCGATGGTCAGGGCGAAGTTCGGCACGCCGGAGAGCATCATGCCCTTGTAGGCGACGGTGCCGGCCAGGTCCACCTCGGCGCCGTCCACGGTCACGGTCATCCCGCCGAGGGCGAGCAGGTTGAGACCGGTGGCGGTGACGATGACGTCGGCGGGCAGCTCCTCGCCCGAGCCGAGCCGGATGCCGTGCTCGGTGAAGGTGTCGACGGTGTCGGTGACCACGGCGGCCCGCCCCGCGCTGACCGCGGTGAAGAGGTCGCCGTCGGGCACCACGCAGAGCCGCTGGTCCCAGGGGTTGTAGCGGGGCGAGAAGTGCCGGTCGATGTCGTACCCGACCGGCAGCCTGCCCTGGGCGGCCCGGCGCAGGAACGTCCTCACCAGGCCGGGGGCCCGCCGGCTGAGCTGGAAGTTGACCACCCCCAGCAGCACGTTCTTCCAGCGCACGACCGGATACGCGGCCTTCGCGGGGAGCCAGCGCCGCAGCGCGTCGGCGAGCGGATCGCGCGAGGGCAGCGCGATGACGTACGTGGGTGAGCGCTGGAGCATGGTGACGTGGGCGGCCCGCTCCGCCAGCGCCGGGACCAGGGTGACCGCGGTCGCGCCGCTGCCGATCACCACCACCCGCTTGCCGGTCCAGTCGAGGTCCGCCGGCCAGTGCTGCGGGTGCACGAGCCGGCCGGCGTACCGGTCGACGCCGGGGAACTCGGGCGTGTAGCCGGCGTCGTAGCGGTAGTAGCCGGCGCAGACGAACAGGAACGCGCAGGTGAGGACGACGTCCTCGCCGGTGTCGTGGCGGCGGGCGTGCACGGTCCAGCGGGCGGTGCCGCTGTCCCACTCGGCGCGCACCACCCGGTGATGGAAGCGGATGTGCTCCCGCACCCCGAACTCCCGGGCGGTCTCGCGCACGTACTCCCGGATGGCGTCGCCGTCGGCGATCGCCTTCGGGTCGGTCCACGGCTTGAACGAGTAGCCGAGGGTGTACATGTCGGAGTCGGAGCGGACGCCCGGGTAGCGGAACAGGTCCCAGGTGCCGCCGACGGCGTCCCGCGCCTCGAGCACCGCATAGGTCTTGCCCGGGCAGTTGCGTCGCAGGTGGACGGCGGCGCCGATGCCGGAGAGCCCGGCACCGACGATGAGGACGTCGACGTGGTCGACCATGGCGTCCTCCGTTCGGGCGGCAGTGAAGCGGACACTAGCCACCCCCGTCGAGGCCAGTCAACACGCCGTCGAGTGCGCTCGACATGGTGTCGACCGGGGTAGCATCAGCCGACATGACCGCCGCCCGTACACCGACCGGGACCGCGCCGACGCGCGGCCGGCGGCCGGGCCGCTCGATCGGCGACGACCGGGAAACGGCCATTCTCGCCACCGCGGAGCGGCTGCTGGGCCAGCGGGCGTTCGGCGACATCTCCATCGACGACCTGGCCCGGGGCGCAGGCATCTCCCGGCCCACCTTCTACTTCTACTTCCCGTCCAAGGACGCGGTGCTGCTCGCGCTGCTCGACCGGGTCACCGAGGAGGCGAACGCCGCCGCCGGTGACGTGCTGGACCGGCTGGCCGAGGACCCGCGGGCCCGCTGGCGGGAGCTGATCGCCCGGTTCCACGCCACGTTCGGCGGCCACCGCGCGGTGGTGCTCGCCTGCGCGCAGGTACGCGGCACCAACGCCGAGGTCCGCCGGCTCTGGGCCGAGGTGCTGGAGCGCTGGGTACGCGCGGTCGAGGCGGCCATCGAGAGCGAGCGCCGCCGTGGCGCGGCCCCGGACGGGCTGCCCGCCCGGGACCTCGCCATCGCGTTGAACTCGATGAACGAGCGGGTGTGGTACGCCACCTTCGCCGGGGACGGGCCGGCGGTGGCCGAGCGGGACGTGGTCGACGTGCTGCTCGACGTCTGGCTCACGGCGATCTACCGCACCACCGCGCCGCCGGCCCGGCCGGTCAGCCGGCCCGGGTGAAGTCCATGGTCCAGTTCGTCTCCCAGGTGCGCTCGCCGTCGGTGGAGAACGCCTGCTCCCACCGGCACGAGGTCGGCGTGATCCGGGACCAGATGAACCGGCAGCGGACCGGCCGCCCCTCGTCCGTGTCGTCGGCGTAGAAGGTGCCCACCCCGTCGACGAAGCGGCCCACCACGGGCGGCAGTTCGAGGATCCCCCGTTTGCTGTTCATCCAGTAGATCGACCAGAGCCCGGTCGACGGGTCGAGGATCCGCACCGTCGACCCGGAGAAGCCCCGGGTCGGGAAACGGATCTCGTCGAAGCTGCCCGCTCCGTCGAAGAACCGGTGCGCCACCGTGGTGCCGGGGAACTCGTCCCAGTCGTCGCTGCCGACGTGCCGCCGCCTCAGCCGCCGGTTGGCGACGGTCCAGGTGCCGACGAGGAAGTCGAAGTCGCCCATCAGCGCCCCACCGGCCCCTCGGCGCGGGTGTCGGCCAGGTAGCCGGCCAGGTCGGGCCGGTCCGGCGCGAGCAGGTGGCGCACCCAGGCGGCCCGCTCGTGCTCCAGCACGCCCAACTCCCAGACGCAGCCCACCCCGGGGCGGTCCAGCGGGACGAAGTGCGCGGGGTCGTCGTCCGGGCAGTCCAGGGCGGGCTGGCCGGCGATCGCGATCCGGCACTCCACCACGTTGTCGAAGAACCAGCTGTACGCCAGCAGGTACGCGCCGCTGTCCGCGCCCCGGTGCAGCACCACCCAGCTCGCCGGCGGGGTGCCGCCGTCCGGCTCGGGCAGCAGCTTCGGCAGGTACGCGTGCGCGGCCTCGACCACCTCCGGTTCGAGGCGGCGGTCCGGCTGGTCGATGTGGTAGCGCTTGACGTGCCGGCCGGCGATCTCGACGGCTCCCGGCACGGTCAGTTCCTTGTCGTGAAAGGGCATGTCCGGGAGGGTAGGCGGGCTCCCCTGACAGCTATTGTCAGTGGAATGCGGGCCAGCCGTCTTCTGTCGATCCTCTTGCTGCTCCAGGCCGACGGCCGGCTCACCGCCGCCGAGCTCGCGCGCCGCCTCGAGGTCTCGGTCCGCACCGTGTACCGGGACGTCGAGGCGCTGCACGCCGCCGGCATCCCGCTGTACGGCGAGGCCGGCCACGCCGGCGGCTACCAGCTCGTCGACGGCTGGCGGACCCGGCTGACCGGGCTCACCGCCGAGGAGGCCGACCGGCTGCTCTTCGCCGGGCTGCCCGGACCCGCCGCCGAGCTGGGCTACCAGTCGGTCGTCGCCGCCGTCCAGCTCAAGCTGCGGGCCGCGCTGCCGCCCCCGCTCGCCGACCGGGCCGCCCGCCTCGAACAGCGCTTCCACCTGGACACCCCCGGCTGGTACTCCGACGGCGACCCGTCGCCGCATCTCGCGCCCACCGCCGAGGCGGTGTGGCGCCAGCACCGGATCCGGGTCCGCTACCGCAGCTGGACCGGCGAGGTGACCCGGGTCTTGGAGCCCTACGGCCTGGTGCTCAAGGGCGGCCGGTGGTACGTGGTGGCGGCCCGGCCGGACCGGGCCGAACCGGCCACCTACCGGATCAACCAGATCCTCGACCTGACCCCGCTCGACGAGCCGTTCGACCGGCCCGAGTTCGACCTGCCCGGCTGGTGGCGGGCGCACGTGGCGGACTTCCGGGCCCGGCTGCACCGGGACGAGGCGACCGTCCGGCTCTCCCCGCGCGGCCGGGAACGGCTGCGGGAGATCGCCGCAGAGCCGGTGGTCGCCGCGGTGGACGCCACCGCCGGCCCACCCGACCAGGCCGGCTGGGTGCACGCCGTCATCCCGATCGAGTCGCTCACCCACGCCCACGGCGACCTGCTGCGGCTCGGCGCCGAGGTGGAGGTGCTCTCCCCCGCCCCGCTGCGCGACCGCCTCGCCGACACGGCCGCCGCCCTCGCCGCCCTCTACCATCCCGCGCCCCGGCCCCGACCCTGTTGATCAAGGAGTTTGCGTCTGTGTCGATCTCCTCGCAGACGCAAACCCCTTGATCACCGGGGCTTTCCGTGGGGAGTCAGGAGAGGGTGCGCAGGGTGGCGGCGACGGTGGCGACGCCGCGCTCGATGTCGCCGGTCGGGTTGGCGGCGTAGCCGAGGACCAGTCCGGGTGGCTGTGGAAGCTGCCCGTGCCAGGACAGCGGCTGCACCTTGACGCCCCGGCGCAGCGCCCCGGCGGCCAGCGCGACGTCGTCGACGCCGCCGGGCAGGGTGACCAGCAGGTGCAGGCCGGCCGCGGCGCCGTGCACGACCGCTCCGGGCAGGTGGTCGCGGACGGCGCGGATCATCGCGTCCCGGCGGCGTACGTGCCGGCGACGCAGCAGCCGCAGGTGGCGTTCCAGCGCCCCGGAGTCCATCAGCTCCGCCAGCACCAGCTGAGGCAGGGCCGCGTTGCCGAGGTCGGCCATCCGCTTGGCGGCCACCAGCGCGGCGTGGTGCCGCGCCGGCACCAGCACCCAGCCGATCCGCAGGGCCGGGGCGAGCAGCTTCGAGACGCTGCCGGCGTAGCAGACCTGCTCCGGAAGCATGCTCCGCAGCGCCGGCACCGGCGGGCGGTCGTAGCGGTGCTCGGCGTCGTAGTCGTCCTCGATGACCAGGCCGCCCCGCTGCGCCCAGCGCAGCAGCCGGCGGCGCCGGTCGCCGTCCAGCACCACCCCGGTCGGGAACTGGTGCGCGGGGGTGAGCATCACCGCCGGGGCCCCGCTCGCCTCCAGCCGGTCCACCCGCAGCCCGTGCTCGTCCACCGGCACGGGCGGGGTGTCCAGCCGCCAGTTACGCAGGTGCTGGCGTACGCCGAGGGAGCCGGGGTCCTCCACGGCCACGGTGTGCACCCCGTCGGCGTGCAGCACCTGGGCGAGCAGGCCGAGCGCCTGGGACACCCCGGCGACGATCACCACCTCGGCCGGGTCGACCCGGATGCCCCGGTTGCGGGCCAACCAGGTGGCGACCGCCAGCCGCAGGGCGGGCGCGCCGGTCGGGTCGCCGTACCCGAAGGCGGCGGGCGCGAGGCGGTGCAGCACCGCGCGTTCCGCGCGCAGCCAGGCCGCGCGGGGAAAGGCCGCCAGATCCGGTACGCCGGGTGTCAGGTCGAGCTCCGCCGGGGCGGTACGCAGCGCGTCGAAGACGTCGGTGCCCGGCCGGCCGGTGAACACCTCGGCCCGCTCGGGTGGCCGCGGCGCGGGGGTGACCACCGCGGCGGGCGTGGCCACCACGACGGTGCCGGCCCGGCCGCGCCCCACCACGTGCCCGTCCTCGGTGAGCCGCTGGTACGCCTCGGTCACCACGCCCCGGGAGACGCCCAGCTCGACGGCGAGGACCCGGCTGGGCGGCAGGCGGGCGCCCACGGGCACCCGGCCGTCGGCGATGGCCGCTCGTAGCCGGGCGGCGAGCCAGGCGGCGCGCCCGCCGGGCGGGGCCTCGCCCACGTCGAGCTGGAGGAAGTCGGCACCGGCCGTTATGGACTCCGCAGGCGGTGAAGGTTTGGCCCTGTCCACGGGGCCATTATGGCCGCAGGCTGGATCGCGTGAGCATCGCCTTCCTGCTGACCACGATCGTCGTGGTGGCCACCCCGGGCACCGGGGTGGTGTACACGCTCTCCACCGCGCTGTCCGCGGGTCGCCGCGCCGCGCTGGTAGCCGCGCTGGGCTGCACGATCAGCCTCGTGCCGCATCTGGCGGCGGCGGTCACCGGCCTGGCCGCCGTGCTGCGCCCCGGCACCCCGGCGTTCCGGGCGGTGACCTGGCTGGGTGTGGCGTACCTGCTGTGGATGGCCTGGTCCGCGCTACGCGACCGGGGCCCGCTGCCGTTCGACGAGCGCCGCCCGCCCCGGTCGGCCGCCCGGGTGATCCGCGACGGGGTGCTGGTGAACCTGCTCAACCCCAAGGTGACCGTGTTCTTCGTGGCGTTCCTGCCACAGTTCGTGCCTCCGGACGCGCCCTCGGCCACCAGCCGGATGCTGCTGCACGGCGTGGTCTTCATGCTGATCACGCTCGCCGCCTTCGCCGGCATCGGTGTGCTGGCCGGCACGCTGCGGCGTCGGGTCCTCGCCCGGCCCCGGCTGACCGCGCTGCTGCGCCGTGGTTTCGCCGGCAGCTTCCTCGCGCTGGGCCTCGGCCTGGCCCTCACCGCCCGATAGGAGCCTCCCGTGAACTTCCGGCACGCCCCGCAGGTGTGGTCGGCCTTCCCCGAGCTGGTCTGCGGCGTCCTGCACGCCACCGGCGTCACCCCGGCCGTCGACGTCGGTCCGCTGCTCGCCCGGCACGCGGACGCCGCCGGGGCCAGGCTCGCGGCCGGGCCCGAGGGCGGCTTCCCGGAGATCCAGGCGTGGCGACGGGCCTTCGCGCGGATGGGGCTGCCGCCGACCCGCTACCGGTGCGCGGCCGAGTCGCTGTTGCGCCGCTTCCGGCGCGACGGCGCGCTGCCCGGCCTGCATCCGCTGGTCGACCTGGGCAACGCGCTGTCCCTCGGGTACGCCGTGCCGGTGGCCGTCCTCGACGTCGAGCGGATCGCCGGCGACCTGGCGGTGCGGCCCGCCACCGGCGAGGAAACCTACCTGGCCCTCGGCGGTGGCGACGACGAGCGCCCCGAGCCCGGCGAGGTGATCTTCGCCGACTCCGCCGGCCGGGCGCACTCCCGGCGCTGGACCCACCGGCAGAGCGGCTGGTCGGCGGTCCGCGACGACACCGCCGAGGTGCTGGTGGTCGTCGAGGCGCTGCACGACGGCGCGGCGGAGGCGGTGCCCCGGATGCTCGCGGAGCTGTCGTCGGCCCTGGCGGACGTGTGGCGGACGTCGGCCCGGACGGCGGTGCTGACCGCCGACGCGCCGGTCTTCCCCGTGGCGTGGGCGGCGGCCGGCTGAGGGATGCTCCCGGCGGCAGCGCCGGATGGGTCGCCGGCCACGGGCCGGGGCGGCACCCGCCGCGCCCCGCAGCTGAGCGCCGCGCGGGCGTCAGGAGTCGGGGTCTCCGTGCCTCGGATCGTCGGCGTGCAGGATCTCGTGGCACTCGGCCGGGCTGATCTCGCCGGTGCGCAGCCGGCGGGCGTTCGCGGCGAACCGGGCGGTCGCCGCGCCGCGCGGGTGACGCTCGGGCAGCAGGCCGCTCTCGGCGGCGAGGGAGATCGCCTCGTCCGCGACCGGACGGGGATCGTCGGTGTCGACCGGCTCACCGTGCAGCTCGCGCAGCGCGGCCGCGAGCTCCGCGTCGGCGCTGGTGCCCCAGTGCCGGGCCAGCTCGACGGTGCGGCCGAGGGTGTCCTCGCCGACCTTCTCGGCACGCAGGACGGCCCGCATCATGCGCAGGAAGGTGACGGTCACCGCGTCGGAGTCATCAGCGATCATGCCCGGCACACTAGCCGGGCGATGCGACAAAACCCGTTGGACAGCCGACCGGTGGCGGCATGATCGGGGCATGGAGCGACGACCGGCGCGGGGGCACCGGAACATCCCGCACACCGCCGACGTGCGGATCGAGGCGTGGGCGCCGGACCGGGAAGGGTGCGTGGCCGAGGCGGTCGCCGCGATGCTCGACACCTTCGTCGACACGGCCGGCGCGACGGCGGACGCGACGGCCGAAACGCGATTCGCCGTGCCGCCCGGCGACGACGAGGAACTACTGGTCGCCGTCCTCGATGAAGTGATCTTCCGGTTGGATACGGCGGGCGTGTTGCCGCTGGCCACCGAGGTGCGATCGGCCGACGGCGGCGGGTTGCTGGTGCGGTGGTGGATGGTCGACACCGACGCGGTGGAGCTGGTCGGTGCGGTCCCGAAGGCGGTTGCCCTGCACGAGCTGCGCTTCGGCCCCGACCGGGACGGCTGGTCCTGCGCGGTGACGCTGGACGTCTGACCAGTGGCGCGCAGCCGAGGCGGAGGGTCAGCCCTTCACCACGCCGACCGGGACGAGCCGGGCCACCCGCCGGCAGAGTCCGGCCCCCTCGGTGGCCTCGATGACGGCGTTGATGTCCTTGTACGCCGCCGGCATCTCCTCGGCCAGCCCCCGCCGGGACTTGCCCCGTACGGCGATGTTCTGCGCCTCCAGTTCCTGGCGCGGGTCATGCCCGCGTACCGCCTTGGTGGCCTGCTTGCGGCTCTGGGTACGGCCGGCGCCGTGGCAGGTGGACGCGAACGCGGGTGCCCCCGGCGTACCGACCAGCACGTACGAGTCGGTCCCCATCGACCCGGGGATCAGCACCGGCTGCCCGACCGGGCGCAGGTCGTCCGGCAGTTCGGGGTGGCCCGGCGGCAACGCCCGGGTCGCGCCCTTGCGGTGCACGCAGAGTCGCCGCTGGTCGCCGTCGACGCCGTGGGTCTCGATCTTCGCGAGGTTGTGCGACACGTCGTACACCAGGCTCAGGTCGCTCCCGGTGACCCGCTCGAAGACCTGCCGGGCGGCGTGGTGCAGCAGTTGCCGGTTGGCCCGCGCGTAGTTCGCTGCGGCGGCCATCGCGCCGAGGTACGCCCGCCCCTCGTGCGACGACACCGGCGCGCAGGCGAGCTGCCGGTCGGGCACGTGGATGCCGTACCCGGGCATCACCTTCTCCATGGCGTGGACGTAGTCGGTGCAGATCTGGTGGCCGAGGCCGCGCGAGCCACAGTGGATCATCACGCAGACCTGCCCGGTCCGCAGCCCGAACGCGTCGGCCACCGGCTCGTCGTACACCTCCGCCACGGCCTGCACCTCGAGGAAGTGGTTGCCCGAGCCGAGACTGCCGATTTGGCCCGCGCCCCGCTGCACCGCCCGCTCGCTCACCTGGGCCGGGTTCGCGTCGCCGACCGCGCCGTAGTCCTCACACCGGTCCAGGTCCCGCTGCACCCCGTAGCCGCGCTCGACGGCGTACCGGGAGCCGCCGCGCAGCACTCCGTCGAGCTCCGTGTCGTCGGTCAGGTGCCAGACCGCGCCCTTGCCCATGCCGCGCGGGGTGGCGTCGCTCAGGCCGTCCATCAGCGCGTCGAGGCGGGGCTGCAGGTCGGCGCGGTCGAGGCTCGCGGCGAGCAGCCGCACGCCGCAGGAGATGTCGAAGCCGACTCCACCGGGCGAAACCACCCCACCGGCTTCGACGTCGGTGGCGGCGACCCCGCCGATCGGGAAGCCGTAACCCCAGTGCACGTCGGGCATGGCGTACGAGGCGCCGACGATGCCGGGCAGGGTGGCCACGTTGGCCACCTGGTCCAGCGACTTGTCCGCCCGGGCGTCCGGCAACAGCGACCGGGACGCGAAGACCACGCCCGGGACCCGCATCGGGTCGTGCCGGTCGATCCGGAACCGGTACGGCGACTCCTCGACCAGCTCCATTCCGCCGGGCTACCCCGCTGCGGGGCGGTTACACCCAGCTGGTGGCGAACTCCCATGTCGGGGCGGCCGGTGTGCGGGGGTGGGGCTGGGTGGGTCGGCGGCGGTTCAATCCACCACGGCGTCCTTGGCTTGGGACAGCGCTCCGCGCTCCGGGTAGTGGCAGGCGGTGAGTTGCCGGCCGTCGTCGCGGGTGGTGAGGGCGGGTTCTTCGCTGGCGCAGTGGTCCTGGGCTTTCCAGCAGCGGGTGCGGAAGCGGCAGCCGGATGGTGGGTTGAGTGGGGTGGGGACGTCTCCGGTGAGCCGGATGCGTCCGGCGGGGCCGAGGGCGGTGACGTCGGGGATGGCGGACAGCAGAGCGCGGGTGTAGGGGTGTTGGGGGCGGGTGTAGATGTCGTCGCGGTCGCCGATCTCGACGATCTTGCCGAGGTACATGACGGCGACGCGGTGGCAGAAGTGGC
>NZ_JBEYER010000107.1:0-22756 GCF_040634005.1 Micromonospora sp. NPDC007271 | reverse complement strand
GTCAGAGACGCCACCAACGTCGTGGACAACAACAACGCGGCATGACGTCGACCACGGGACCGATGCACAGGCACCGCTGCTCCCTTCGGGGGTTGGACAGGACAGCACGAAGCGCCGATCCACAACCGCCGCAGCGGCCCGCCACGCTGATCCGCAGCGCCCGCCCCGCGAATACGTTCAGTAGTCGCACCGGTGCGAGGTGAATGGCATCGACGCTACGGCGCGCCGCGTAAACCGATCATCCGACGAGTGGCGGAATATTCCACCAGCCGCTTCAACGCCTGTCGCGACTTCCCAGTTGGACCGACGTGGATGCGCTCCCACGGGCGACGGTCCGGGAGCTGTGCCGGGCGTAGCGCCAGGGGGTACGACTCCGACCGACGACGGTCGGTGACGACGACCGGGCCAGGTCTGCTTTGTGTCGCCCTGACCTGACTGAACGGGGATGACGGGGATCTCCCGCACCGACGGCTTGAGCCGCACCGGCGACATTTCAAGCTGCGGATACGCACCGGTCCAGTAACGCAAATGTGTGCATACCTCGCTGACTCCTTGACCAATGACCGATCGTCTGTACGGTCCTTACTCACACGACGCGCCTCTCCCACCATCTGGACGCGCGTCAGGTCTTCGATTGGAAGGCGGCATATGAAAAGTCAATTGGGTACGCGGCCACGGCGGGGGCGCCAAGCCCTCGGCGCGCTGGCCGCAGGGCTCCTCATGGTCGGCGTGCTGCCCGGCACGGCCTCGGCCGCGGAGCCCGATCCACGGATCGGGCTCCGCGCCGGCTGGCTCGATGCGGGGTCGGCGATCAGCAACCTGGAGCAGGTCGCGCACCGCGACAAGCCGGCGGGTATGGTCGACCCGGCGAACCCGGGCAACGGTGGGTTCTACAACTCGGACTTCGGCTTCGGCGGCAAGTACGCGTTCACCGGCAACTACAACGGGTTCAACATCATCGACGTCTCCAAGCCCAGCGACCCGCAGCTGGTCACGAGCGTCGTGTGCCCGGGTGGGCAGGGTGACCTCTCGGTCCACAACAACCTGGTCTTCATGTCGGTCGAGGAGAGTCGCGGGCGGGTCGACTGCGGCACGAACGCCAACGTCGGCACCCGGTTCCAGGGCGTTCGGATCTTCGACGTCAGCGACGTGCGCAACCCGGTGCAGGTCGCGGCCGTTCAGCTCTGCCGCGGCTCGCACACCCACACCGTGGTGACCGACCCGAAGGACCCGAACAACATCTACATCTACGTCTCGGGCACCACCTCGGTGCGCCCGGCGACGACGATGGAGGGCTGCAACAACAACGCCGCGGACGGTGAGAACCCGTCGCGGTGGCGGATCGACGTCATCAAGGTTCCGCTGGCGGCCCCGGAGCAGGCCACCGTGGTGAACCAGCCGCGGCTCTTCGCGGACCCGGCGACGGGCCGGATCGACGGCCTGCAGAACGGGCCGCAGACGCCTCGGCACCCGTCCGGGTCGACCTGGTCGCCCACGCCGAACACCAACGCCTGCCACGACATCACCGCGTACCCGGAGATCGGGCTGGCCGCCGGCGCCTGCCAGGGCAACGGCATCCTGATCGACATCTCGGACCCGGCGAACCCCCGCCGGATCGACGAGGTGTCCGACCCGAACTTCGCGTACTGGCACTCGGCGACGTTCAACAACGACGGCACCAAGGTGGTCTTCACCGACGAGTGGGGCGGTGGTAGCGGTGCTCGCTGCCGTGACACCGACCAGCCGGAGTGGGGCGCCAACGCCATCTTCGACATCGTCAACCGGAAGATGAAGTTCGCCAGCTACTACAAGCTGCCGGTTCCGCAGTCGCTGCAGGAGAACTGCGTCGCGCACAACGGTTCGCTGATTCCGGTGCCGGGTCGCGACATCATGATGCAGGCCTGGTACCAGGGCGGCATCTCGGTGTTCGACTTCACCGACTCGGCTCACCCGCAGGAGATCGCGTTCTTCGACCGCGGGGCGGTCAACCCGAACTCGCTCGTGCTCGCCGGGTTCTGGTCGGCGTACTGGTACAACGGCAACCTCTACGGCAACGAGATCGCCCGCGGCTTCGACGTGTTCAAGCTGACGCCCAGCGAGTACCTGTCGAAGGCGGAGATCAAGGCGGCCGAGGAGGTGAAGCTCGGCCAGTTCAACGCCCAGGGCCAGCCGAAGATCACCTGGACGCCGAGCTTCGCGGTGGCGCGTGCCCACTACGACCAGGCGGTACGGGCCGACGCCCTCGGCCACCCGCTCAAGTCGCAGGTCGACATGTTCCTGGGGCGGGCCGAGCGGTTCTCCGCCAACGGCCAGCGGGACGCCGCGGTGTCCCAGCTGCGGGAGATCGCCGGCAAGCTGACCGCTTCGGAGCACCAGAAGCTGAAGCAGTCGATCCTGGACCTGGCGGCCTCGCTGTAATCCATCCCTGACCGAAGGGCACCTCGGCTCGAAGTTTTCGAGCCGAGGTGCCCTTCGCCCGTTCTCCGCCCGCCGGGCGGAGGGTCAGCGCATCTTGGCCAGGAGTTCCTGCATCCGCTGGATCTCGATGCTCTGGTCGGCGTTGACCTCGCGCGCGAACTGGTCGGTCGCCGGCTCGAGCCCGCCGCCGGTCGCGTAGAGTTCCTCCACCATCGCCAGCGCGCCCTGGTGATGACGGATCATGAAGGTGAGGAAGAGGCGGTCGAACTCCGCGGCGCGCGCCTTCTTGAGCTGGTCGAGCTCCTCGGCGGTGAGCATCCCCGGCATGAGCTTGTCGTGCCCGGCGTGCCCCGTGTGCGGCCCCGTGCTCGGCACGCCCCGCTCGTCGAGCCACCGCTCCATCCGCGCGATCTCGTCACGCTGTGACACGTCGATCCGCTTGGCGAGCAGCGTCAGATCGGGATTGGTGGTACGGCCCGCCAGGAGCGCGGTCATCTCCAGCGCCTGGGCGTGGTGCGGAATCATCCCCTCGATGAAGAGGGTGTCGGCCGCGGTGAATCCGGGCGGCGAGACCTGGGACAGCTCGTTCCCTGAGAGCGTTTTGCCTGGTTGACCGGGCGCGCCCGGTTGGACGACATGCGAACTCGGCGGACGGTACGGCGGATCGCTGTCGGTCCAGAGGGCGACGGCCGTCACCCCCGAGCCAACGGCGACCGTGGCGACCACAGCCGAGATGATCAGGCGACGAGACAGGGGCATATTCACGTACCTATCAGTTTGAGCTGCTCAGAAGTGAAGCCATAGTGCCTCATGTCCGTCGCCCTCACCAGGCCTCCAGCCGGCCGGACCTTGATCACTCACGGGTCAACGGAGGACGCACTCACCCGAATGACCAATGCCGGGGTGCCGGGCGGCGGACCCGACCTGAACGAGCCCGAACGGAAGCTCCGGCCTCGCCGACGACATGTGACCGCGAATGCGACGGAACGGACCGATGGCGGCACGCCGAGGCGGCCCGGCTGATGGCCAGCCGGGCCGCCCGCTCGTCGTCCGGTCAGCCGCCGAGGCTCGCGGCGGCCGAGGCGATCGCCGACGAGAAGTAGCTCACCTGGGTGTAGACACCCGGGTAGTAGGGCCGGGCGCAGCCGTTGCCCCAGCTGACGATGCCGACCTGGATCCAGGCGTTGTTGGCGTCCCGGCGGAACATCGGGCCGCCCGAGTCACCCTGGCAGGTGTCCACGCCGCCGCTGGTGTAGCCGGCACAGATCTCCTCGGCCACGATGATCTGGCCGCCGTAGTAGGAGTTGCAGGTGGAGTCGCTGACGAACGGGACGTTCGCCTTCATCAGGTACCGCTGCTGCGGCCCGCCCTCGTAGGTGGCACCCCAGCCGGCGACGGTGAAGGTGCCGTTGTCATAGGCGGTGGTGGTGGCGATCGGCAGGGTGGCCAGCCCGGTGACCGGCGTGGACAGTCGGATGAGCGCCCAGTCCTTGCCGTTGCCGTTGTAGCCGGGGGCGCGGTAGACGTAGTTCGAGCGGACCGTGATCCGGCTGGAGGACTGGAGGTCGACCACGCCGAGCGTCGCGGTGATGCTGGTGTTGGTGCCGGTGGCGCCCACGCAGTGCGCGGCGGTGAGCACCAGCCGCGGGCTGTACAGGGCTCCGCCGCAGCCCATCGAGAGCCGCACCATGAACGGGAACTCGCCCTGGGCGGCGCGGGTGCCGCCCACGACGTACGGGCTCATCGTGCTGTCGGCCGCGGCGGCGGGCGCCGCGAGGGTGAGGCTGGCCGCGGTCACCGCGGCCAGCGCGGCGGCCAACAGGCCGGTGAGGGTGCGCCAGCGAACCATGTGTTCCTCCGCATCAGGACCCGGTACGCCTCGCGAGCGCACCTGATTCAGGATGCGGACATCATATTGATATCCGTGGATTGGCTGACCATACCCTCTGGGTCGTACCTCGATGCTATGGCGCCCTACGGGTTCGGCCGAGCGGTCCGCTCCCGGCGGAGGCGCCACAGCCCTCGCTTGATCGCCGGCCGCATCATGGACGCATGTCTCTGCGGGGGATACGGCTTGCACTCCTGATCGCCGGCTGGCTCGCCCTGGCCGGGCTGGCTGTCACCGCAGGCTTCGGCGAGGCCCCGGGAGCCCGGCACGCACTCGCCATCGCCGGGCTCACCACGACGGTGATGCTGCTGTCGTGGCCCGCCGTCCGGCCGGCCGAGGAGACGGCGGAACGCCGTTCGACGGCGACGACGCGGGTGGGGCATGCGTTGATCGTCCTGGCCTGGCTCGCCCGGGCACTCGTCGCCGGCGTCGTGGCGTACCACGTGTCGTCCCGGTTTCACGAGCCGCCGGGATTCGACCGGCGCGTCGCGGCGCTGGCCGCGGTCTCGCAGGTGCTCCTGCTGCTGTACGAAGTCGGCCGTAGGTTCGCCGGATTCCCCGCTGCGGCGAACGCGGTCACCGGGCTGCCCTCGGCACTGCGCCGGCTGGTGAACGGCGGTCTCGCCGTGCTGCTGGCCGGATACGCGGCGGTGCTCCCGCAACTGGTCAGCAACCCGGACGCCGTGCTCGCCGCGCTCACCCGCGACAGCAACCTGCCGCCGGCCCGGCTGTACGGCTTCCTGGCCGATCTGGTCACGCCCTGGGCCGCCGTGCCCGCCATGATCCTGATCTGCCTGCTCGCCGTGACGGTCACCTCGCTGGTGCTGGGCCTCCTGCTCCGCGGCCTGGCCATCGTGATCGGCCGCGGCAATCAGGTGGGCCAGTGGCTCAGCGAGAACTCTCCGCTGTGGTACGAGCGAACCGACACGAACGTGACGTTCCTGTCCCGCCTCGCGCTCCAGGTCGATTACCACAACAGCGCCGAACACCAGCACCTGTACGTCAACTTCTTCGGGCTGTCGCTGCGGCAGGAGACCAACTTCGGGCTGTACGAGAGGAGGCCGGTCGGGCGCTCCGCTCGCAACGCTCTTCCGGAACGGCTGAGCCTGCCGGCGGCGGAGGAGACGGCGTTGCTCGACCGGGTGGTCGCCGAGTTGCTGACCCGGGTGCCGGACGACTGGCAGTCGCTACGGCTGGAGTACCGGGCCGTCGTGGATCACCAGGAGGTCGAGGTGACGGTGTGCCCATCCGCCAACGCCGACGACGTCGGCGCCCCTCCCGTGCTGCCGCTGGGCGCCTTCTCCGGCAACGACGCGTTGTGGCGGCTGCGGGAGGCGAGGTACGAGCCGGGCCACGGCGCCCCGTACGTCCTGAGGCTGGTCGTTCGCCGGGAACAGCGGCCGGACTCCGGACGGTCGGGTCCGGAGGTGCGCAAGTGGCTGGAGCCGGTCGAACCGGACACCGAACCCGCCTGGACCCGCCGCCCCAGCCGGCAGCAGTACCGGCGGGACCTCCGCCGCTTCCCCATCGAGCGCCACCTCCGCCCGTTCTGGCTGCGCGCCCGGCTCAGCCGGCTCGGCTGAGTTCCGCGAGCGCACCCGCTACGGCGCGTCGTCGGCGGGCTCGTTCACCGGTTCGAGGTGATGACCGACGATGTGTGGGGAGGCGGCCAGCAGGTACACCGCGAACGTCATCACGATCAGGCCGACGACCTCGACGACGAGCGCCCCGGGGGTCAGACGCAGGGTCCCACCGAGCACGCCGATGCCGATCGCGATGCCGGCGAGCGGCTCGGCCACGGCGAGGGGCGGGTAGGACACGGACAGTGGAGCAAGGTCGAACGCGCTCTGCGCGAGCAGGGTGCCGATCAGTCCGATCATGAACACGGTGTACGGCTGCCAGCTGGTCAGCAGCCCCAACAGCCCATGGGTGGACAATCGGTGCACGGCCGACTGGGTCAGGGCGGACTGGAGGCCGTACAGCATTCCGGCCCCGATCGCGAGCATCGGCGCCTCCTGCGCGGGCCGCAGCCGGCGCGCCGAGCGCACGAGCAACAGGGTCAACGTGCCGATGCCGGCCGCGGCCACCGCCCAGTCCCAGGCTGGCACCCCCTCGGGGTTCCCGGTTCCAGGACGACCCGCCACCAGGAAGGCCACCATGCCCAGGGTGACGGCCACCGCGACCCCCCAGTCGCGCCGCCGGAGCGGGCGCCGGCTCCACAGCGCCGAGGCCGACAGGGCGAACAGCAGGCGCAACACGAGCACGGGCTGCACCAGCACGACCGAGCCCTGCCCCAGGGCGGCACCGCTGAGCAGGCCGCCCAGCAGCGTCGCCGAGAGACCCGCCAGCCACAGCCGTTGCCGGACGAGATGCCACAACAGCCCTATGCGCAGTGCCAGGCCGTCCGGGGCCTGGAAGGCCACCCGCTGCTGCACGGCCGAGCCGACGCCGAGCAGCAGGGCCGCACCGACTGCCAGGATGAAGACCACCGCAGGGCCTACCCCGTTGTCTGCGTCCAAACCACGGATCTGTCCAGCTGACGGCCGCCGGGGTCACGCCGGTCGCTGCTGGTCCGGCCGGGGCGAGGGCCCGCCGCCGGGGTCGCGGTCAGGACCCGGGACGCAGCGCCGCGAGCTGGATCTGCAGTGCCAGCCGGGCCCGCGGCGACTCGAGATCGACCTGGACGACCTCGGCGAGCCGGCGCATGCGGTGCCGCAGCGTGTTGGGGTGCACGTGCAGTTGCCGGGCAGCCTTGTTCGGGTCACCCTGCTGTGCCAGCCAGGCGGCGAGGGTGGCGACGTAGTCGGTGCCGTGCGTCCGGTCGTGGGCGACGAGGTCGGGCAGCGGCCCGCCGACCAGCAGGTCGACCTGGGGCAACGCGGTCACCACCCGGTGTACGACCACCTCGGCCCAGACGTCCTCGAAGCGCAGCACCGACCCTCGCTGCCGGGCCGAGCCGTGCAGCGCGAGGAGCTCGGCGGCCTCGGCGCGCGACCGTGGCAGGTCGGCCAGATCCCTGGCGACGCTGCCGGACGCCGCCCGCAGCCCCGGTTCGTGCACGGCGATCTCGTGGATCAGCCGTTCCATCCAGAGCCACGAGCCGGGTGACTCGCCCTCGTCGACGACGACGGCGAACAGGGCGTCTCCGACGTCCGCGATCAGGGGCTGACGCCAACCGTGGCGGCGGGTGATCGACTCCCACAGGGCCAGGTTGTGCACCATCTCCGCGGTCCCGCCGTGCGCCTCGAGCGCGACGACCCGCCACGGGCCCCGGGGCAGGCCCAGCTCCTCCCGGCCCATCCGGGCCGGGTCCCGCAGGGCGGCCCGCAGGCGGTCGGCCGACACCCGGCGGGCGACGTCGGCCTGCACCCTGAGGCGGAGCAGGTGCAGCGCCAGCACCGACGCCGCGCCCTGGAGGTCGCGCAGGCGCCCATCCGGCACCGGGCCCTCGACCACCGCCCAGATCGAGCCGAGCAGCTCGCCTCCGGCCCGGATCGGGATCACCAGCCGGGGCAGGGTCCCGTCGGGGCCCTGCGGCACGAAGACCAGCTCGCTGCCCTTCGCGAGCTTGCGGAACACGCCCCGGGACCGGAAATGCGCGACCACGTCGCCGGGGACGCGCCGGCCGACGATGGTCGAGACCCGCGCCGGGTCGGTGCGGTCCTGACGTGACGAGTAGGCGAGCACCCGGTACTGGGCGTCCTCGATCGTGACGGGCGCGTCGACGATGGCCGCGGTCGCGTCGGCGAGGGCGAACAGTTCGTCGTACACCCCGGGTGCACCGGCCTCGGGCGAGCCGGGCGCGGCCGCCCGGTCGATCACCCCCCGCAGCAGCCAGACGAGCTGGGCCCACGATCCGTGGCTCTGCAGCTCGACCAGGGCCAGGTCATGGTCCGCGGCGGACGACGCCACGCCCGGGTGCGAGGCGAGCGGAGGCTTGAGGACGAGGCCGGCCGCTGCGGTCTCCGCGCAGCGCTCGATGACGGCCAGCGCCTGCACCGGCGTGGTGACGCCCGCACCGAGGACGAGGTCGCCGCTCTGGCCGATGGGCGCCTCGTCGAGCTCGGCGAGGGTCACGTCGCGTACCTCCGCCGCCCTTCTGCCGGGGACGACGACCTTGAGCAGGGCGGCGCCGACCGCCTCCACCACGCCAGCCACGGTGATCACCCTCAGATCATGCCTCGGCGTTGTTCGTTTCGACCAATCGCGATGGCGAGTGTTGGCCTGGCGGAACAATGACGTCTCGGCATGCCGACGACAGGATTGCCCCGTCGTGGTTGTTCGAAGGAGAGAATGATGTCTGCCATCGAGTCCGGGTCCGCCCCCCAGCGCGTCGCCGTCGTCGGCGCGGGAATGGTCGGGTTGGCCACCGCCTGGTTCCTGCAGGAGCGGGGGGTACAGGTCACCGTGCTCGACCGCACGGGAGTGGCGGCGGGCGCGTCGTGGGGCAACGCCGGCTGGCTCACCCCGGGCATCACCACTCCCCTGCCGGAGCCCGCGGTGCTCCGCTACGGTCTTCGCGCCGTGCTGAGCCCGTCGTCGCCGGTGTACGTGCCGCCCCGCGCGGACGCGCGGCTGCTGCGGTTCCTGGCCGGTTTCGCCCGGCACAGCACCGCCGCGAAGTGGCGGACCGCGATGCAGGCCTACATCCCGATGAACCGGCGGGCGTTCGAGGCGTTCGACGTGTTGGAGGCCGCGGGGGTCGAGTCGAGGACGAACGAGGCGAAATCGTTCATCGCGGCGTACCGGACCGAAGCCGAGCGGGCGGTCCTGCTGGACGAGCTGGGGCACATCCACGCCGCGGGCCAGGAGATCGAGTTCGACGTCCTGACCGGGGCGGAGGCGCGTGAGGTCGAGCCCTCGCTGTCGGACAGCATCGGCGCCGCCATCCGCCTGCACGGCCAGCGGTTCATCAACCCGGGCGAGTACGTGCACGCGCTCGCCGACGCCGTGCGGGCCCGCGGGGCGTCGCTGGTGACCGGGGCGGACGTGGTGGACGTCCGCGACGAGGGGGCAGGGGTCCGGGTGGTGACCTCCGCCGGAGCGGACGAGCGCTACGACGCGGTGGTGCTGGCGACCGGCACGTGGCTCGGCGAGCTGGCCCGACGCTTCGGCGTCCGGACCGTCGTGCAGGCCGGCCGCGGGTACAGCTTCAGCGTGGCGATCGAGCACGTCCCGGCCGGCCCGGTGTACTTCCCGGCGCAGCGCGTCGCGTGCACCCCGCTGGGCGACCGGCTGCGCGTCGCCGGGATGATGGAGTTCCGCAAGGCCGAGGCGCCGCTGGACCAGCGACGCATCCTGGCGATCGCCGAGGCCGCCCGACCGCTGTTGCGGGGTGCGGACCTGGACGGCCGCATCGACGAGTGGGTCGGGGCGCGCCCCTGCACCCCGGACGGGCTGCCGCTGATCGGCGGCACCAGGTCACCGCGGGTCTTCGCGGCCGGGGGTCACGGCATGTGGGGCATCACGCTCGGCCCCCTCACCGGCCAACTGCTCGCCGAGCAGATCATGACCGGCCGTCAGCCCGCGGAGCTCCGGCCCTTCGAGCCGTTGCGCTGATGCCGCACCCCGGTGTGCCGGCGGCCGCACCGCGGTCGCCGGCGCACCGGGATGCCGTCCGTCCACCACAATCCACCCAACCGAGGTCAGCGGGCGGAGCGCGAGGCGCTCCGCCCGTCTCCGTTCGAGCTGGGTGGGAAGACTCGACCGGACACGTCGTCGCGCCACACCCACCCCCGCAGGTCGTGCCCGCTCCGGCCGCAGCGGGCTCGGACGCCCGACTGCCCGCGCCGACCGATCCGTCGGGTGGTCGCTGCTCCCAGCCGGTGCCACCGTAGATGAAGCCGAGGCTGAAGCCGACGGGCCCGTTTGCCCGACGGTCACGTGCTTTTTCCGACACACCGGATTCGTGACGCCGCCGAATCGGAGCGGACGGCCGGCGATGACGATGTTGGCCTGTGCAAATGCTTGACGAACTCAGGTCCCGTACGGATGGATAGGCGGTATTCATCTGATGGTCAGGCTGCCCTGGCCTTTCCATAGAGAGGATTCCACATGACAATCCCACGCCTGCGCCATGCCGCACTGGCGACGACCGCTCTGGTGGTCGCCGCGACGGCGGTGACTCCGGCTACGGCCGGCGCAGCACCGGGCAACCCCGGAGCCCCCCGGTACTCGGCCGGTGCCGGGAGCGTCGGCGACCCGTACTTCCCGGACCAGGGCAACGGCGGATACGACGTCCAGCACTACGACCTCGACTTCTCCTACGACCCGGCGACCCGGTTCATGGCCGCCACCGCCACGATCACCGCGATCGCCACGCAGGATCTCGACCGGTTCAATCTCGACTTCCGCGGTCCGGAGATCTCCTCGGTGACGGTCAACGGGCACGCCCACGACTTCACCCGTGAGGGCCAGGAGCTGGTCGTCACCCCGCGCCCGAAGCTCAAGGCCGGGCAGACGTTCACCGTGGTGGTGAAGTACGCCGGCGAACCGAGCGTCATCACCGACCCGGACGGGTCGATCGAAGGCTGGGTGCCGACCGACGACGGCGTCTTCGTCGCCGGGGAGCCGCAGGGTGCGCCGGGCTGGCTGCCCACCAACGACCACCCGACCGACAAGGCCACCTACCGGTTCACCGCCAAGGTGCCCGAGGGGACCACCGCCGTCGGCAACGGCCAGCTTCTCTCGCAGAAGACCAAGGACGGCTGGACCACCTTCGTCTGGGACTCGACCGAGCCGATGGCCAGCTACCTGGCGACGGTCACCATCGGCAACTTCGTGGTCACCGAGTCGACCACGCCGAGCGGGATCCCGGTGTACGTCGCGGTCGACCCGCGGCTGGTCGCCGGATCGGCGAGTGCGGTGTCGCAGATCCCGAAGATGATCGACTTCTTCTCCGCGCAGTTCGGCCCGTACCCGTTCGCCTCGACCGGGGCGATCATCGACCGGGCACCCAACGTCGGCTACGCCCTGGAGACCCAGACCAAGCCGATCTTCTCCAACACGGCGAGCGTCAGCACCATGGCCCACGAGCTGGCCCACCAGTGGTACGGCGACAGCGTCTCGCCGGAGCGCTGGTCGGACATCTGGCTCA
Organism: Micromonospora sp. NPDC007271; assembly: GCF_040634005.1. Lineage (NCBI taxonomy): Bacteria > Bacillati > Actinomycetota > Actinomycetes > Micromonosporales > Micromonosporaceae > Micromonospora > Micromonospora sp. NPDC007271. The sequence continues at coordinate 11,354 of NZ_JBEYER010000107.1, read as the reverse complement.
ACGAGGGTTTCGCCACCTACGCCCAGTGGATGTACACCGAGTACAACGGTGGCGCGTCCGTCAACACGACCTTCAACAGCAGCAGCAACTACGGTCGGGCCGCGTCCTCGTCGTTCTGGCAGACCGTCCTCGCCGACCCGGGCCCGGTCGACATGTTCAGCAGCATCCCGTACAACCGGGGTGCGATGACCCTGCACGCGCTGCGCGGCAAGGTCGGCGACGACACGTTCTTCCGGATCCTGCGCGAGTGGGCCGCGAGCCACCGCCACAGCCACGCCGGGACGGCCGACTTCATCGCGCTGGCCGAGCGGGAGTCCGGGCAGGACCTGCACGCCTTCTTCGACGTGTGGCTGTACCAGAAGGGCAAGCCCACCACCTGGTGACCCTGGCTGCGGCCCCGCGACCTGTCGGTCGCGGGGCCGCTGTCGTTCCTGGACGCCGCTCACCGGTCCGCGGGGGTGAGACGAAGCCGACACGCCAACCCGACATCTGGTGTTGCTCGGCCAGCGGGGCAGCCATATATGGTGTCTGGCGCAGCTGGTTCGGCCGCTCTCTCTGGGCGGCCGAGGCAAGAGGGAACCCGGTGCGAATCCGGGACTGTCCCGCAGCGGTGAGTGGGAACGACCGCCGTCATCAGCACTGGACCACCTGTGGTCTGGGAAGCGACGGCCAGTAGGAGACCGGTTTCCCGGTCGGGCCCGCGAGTCCGAAGACCTGCCAGCGCGTCGCATGCCCTCGACGGGGCGTGTGACGGTCCGAGGCCGCGTGGGACGGCCGACGCCAACCGGACACCGCCGCGCCGGCGCGTGTCCATCGGTGTCCGCTCCCCACGCGCCGAGGGCCATCCGGTCCCGAGCTCGCGAGGAGTGAGTAGTGACAGTCACCGAGGTCAACCCGGTCGTCAAGCAGGCAGCGGGCGATCCGGCTCCGCCCGGCCAGCGCCGCGTCCAGATGCACGTCCGAAAGCGCAACGGCGACCTCGAGCCGGTTGACCTGAACCGGATCGTCCGAGCGGTCGAACGATGGACCGCGGACCTCACCGATGTCGACCCCTTGCGGGTGGCGACCCGCACCATCAGCGGGTTGTACGACGGCGCGAGCACCGACGAACTGGACCGCCTCTCCATCCAGACCGCGGCCGAGCTGATCGGCGAGGAGCCGCAGTACTCGCGCCTGGCCGCCCGGCTGCTGGCCCGATACGTCGACAAGGAGGTACGCGGGCAGGGCATCGCCTCGTTCAGCCAGGCGATCCGGCGCGGCCACGCCGAAGGACTGATCGGCGACGAGACCGCCGCCTTCGTCGCGGCCCACGCGCGCCAACTCGACGACGCCGTCGACCCCGAGGGCGACCTGCGGTTCGAGTACTTCGGGCTGCGCACCGTCCACGACCGGTACCTGCTGCGGCATCCGACCAGCCGGCTCGTGCTGGAGACACCGCAGTACTGGCTGCTGCGGGTCGCGTGCGGGCTGTCGCGCGCCCCCGGGGAAGCGATCGACTTCTACCGGCTGATGTCCAGCCTGGCGTACCTGCCCAGCTCGCCGACGCTGTTCAACTCCGGCACCCGGCACACCCAGATGTCGTCCTGCTACCTGGTCGACTCGCCGCGCGACGAGCTCGACTCCATCTACCAGCGGTACGCGCAGGTCGCCAGCCTGTCCAAGTTCGCCGGCGGGATCGGCATCGCGTTCTCCCGGGTCCGCTCGCGGGGCGCGCTGATCCGGGGCACGAACGGGCGTTCCAACGGCATCGTGCCGTGGCTGCGCACCCTGGACGCCAGCGTCGCGGCGGTCAACCAGGGCGGCCGGCGCAAGGGCGCCGCCTGCGTGTACCTGGAGCCGTGGCATCCCGACATCGAGGAGTTCCTCCAGCTGCGCGACAACACCGGCGAGGACGCCCGACGCACGCACAACCTGAACCTCGCGAACTGGATCCCGGACGAGTTCATGCGCCGCGTGGAGGCCGACGAGGTGTGGTCGCTGTTCGACCCGAACGAGGTGCCGGAGCTGCCGGACCTGTGGGGGGCGGAGTTCGACGCGGCGTACCGGTCGGCGGAGGCGCAGGGCCGCTTCGTGCGGCAGGTGCCGGCCCGGGAGCTGTACGGACGGATGATGCGTACCCTCGCCCAGACCGGCAACGGGTGGATGACGTTCAAGGACGCGGCGAACCGGTTGTGCAACCAGACCGCCGAGCCGGGCAACGTGGTGCACCTGTCGAACCTGTGCACCGAGATCATCGAGGTGTCGAGCGACGCCGAGACCGCGGTGTGCAACCTGGGCTCGGTGAACCTCGCGGCCCACCTGTCCGACGACGGCATCGACTGGGCGCGGCTGCGGGCGACCGTCCGCACCGCGGTGACCTTCCTGGACCGCGTGATCGACATCAACTACTACCCGACCCCGCAGGCCGCCGCGAGTAACCCGCGCTGGCGACCGGTCGGCCTCGGGCTGATGGGTCTGCAGGACGTCTTCTTCGCGCTACGGCTGCCGTTCGACTCTCCCGCCGCACGCGAGCTGTCCAGCAGGATCAGCGAGGAGCTGTACCTGACCGCTCTCGAGACCTCCGCCGAACTCGCCGAGCGGTTCGGCCCGCACCCCGCCTTCGCCGAGACGCGGGCGGCGCGCGGGCAGTTGCAGCCGGACCTGTGGGGCGTCACCGGCACCCAGACCCGGCGGTGGGCCGCCGTGCGGGAGCGCGTCGCCGCGCACGGGCTGCGCAACTCCCTGCTCGTGGCGATCGCCCCGACGGCCACCATCGCCTCGATCGCCGGCTGCTACGAGTGCGTCGAGCCGCAGGTGTCGAACCTGTTCAAGCGCGAGACGCTGTCCGGCGAGTTCCTCCAGGTCAACACGGCCCTGGTCGCCGAGCTCAAGGCGCGCGGGCTGTGGACCGAACGGGTCCGGACGACGATCAAGCGGGCCGAGGGATCCGTGCAGGACGTCGTGGAGCTGCCGGCGGAGGTACGCGAACTGTTCCGTACCGCGTGGGAGCTGCCACAGCGCGCCCTGATCGACCTGGCCGCCGCCCGGGCGCCCTTCATCGACCAGTCGCAGTCGCTGAACCTGTTCCTGGCCGCGCCGACCATCGGCAAGCTCTCCTCGATGTACCTGTACGCCTGGAAGTCGGGGCTGAAGACCACGTACTACCTGCGGTCCCGGCCGGCGACCCGGATCCAGCAGGCCACCGTCCCGGCCGGCGTCGCCGTCGTCACGCCGGTGGCCGACGAGGAGGCGCTCGCCTGCTCGCTGGAGAACCCCGAGGCCTGCGAGGCCTGCCAGTGACCGCCCCGACCGACCTCACCACGGAGACCGCACCCATGCTGCTCGACCCCGGGATGGACCTCACCCTCCGCCCGATGCGCTACCCGCACTTCTTCGACCGCTACCGCGACGCGATCCGCAACACCTGGACGGTCGAGGAGGTCGACCTGCACGCCGACCTGGCCGACCTCGACCGCCTCACCCCGGCCGAGCGGCACCTGGTCAGCCGGCTCGTGGCGTTCTTCGCCACCGGCGACACCATCGTCGCCAACAATCTCGTGCTCAACCTCTACCAGCACGTCAACAGCCCGGAGGGCCGGCTCTACCTGTCCCGCCAACTGTTCGAGGAGGCGGTGCACGTCCAGTTCTACCTCAACCTCCTCGACACGTACGTGCCCGACGAGGCCGAACGGTCGGTCGCCTTCGCCGCCATCGAGAACATCCCGTCGATCCGGCGTAAGGCCGAGTTCTGCTTCCGCTGGATCGACTCCATCCACCACGTACGCGAGTTGCGGAGCAGGCAGGACCGGCGGGCCTTCCTGCTCAACCTGATCTGTTTCGCCGCCTGCATCGAGGGGCTGTTCTTCTACGGCGCGTTCGCCTACGTCTACTTCCTCCGCTCGCGTGGCCTCCTGCACGGCCTCGCCTCCGGCACCAACTGGGTGTTCCGCGACGAGTCGATGCACATGGCGTTCGCCTTCGACGTCGTCGACACCGTCCGCGCCGAGGAGCCGGACCTGTTCGACGACGACCTCGCAGACCAGGTCCGGCAGATGCTCACCGAGGCCGTCGAGTGCGAGGTGCAGTTCGCCGAGGACCTGCTCGGCCAGGGGGTGCCCGGGCTGCCCATGGCCGACATGCGCGAGTACCTCCAGCATGTCGCCGACCGCCGCCTGGTCCAGCTCGGCCTCGACGCCCACTACGGGTCGGCCAACCCGCTCGCCTTCATGGAGTTGCAGGACGTGCAGGAGCTGTCGAACTTCTTCGAGCGCCGGGTGTCCGCGTACCAGGTCGGGGTGACCGGCACCGTCGCCTTCGACGACGACTTCTGAGCGACCGTGCCCGGGGCGGTGCGACACCGCCCCGGGCGGCGGGCGAGCTTCCTCACAGCCGACCCGCGGACGCCCGGGCCGGTGACCGGCGGCGGATATGCTTTCCGGCGGCGCTGGTTCGCCCGGTCGTGACGGCCGGGTGTCGTAAGAGGGAACCCGGTGCGAGTCCGGGACTGCCCCGCAGCGGTGAGTGGGAACGACCGCCGTCATCAGCACTGGGCCACGCGTGGCCCGGGAAGCGACGGCCAGTAGAAGACCGGTCCCCCGGTCGCGCCCACGAGTCCGAAGACCTGCCCGCGCTGCGCGCACGAGGTGTGCGCGCTGCCGTCGACCTCGCGGGTGGGTCGGGCGGGTGACCCGCCGGACGACGGTCCGGTGTGGCCTCGACGTGCGTGCCCCGAGCCGGCGGTCCGCTTTCCGAGGACGGACAGACCACGGTGCCTGACACCATCACGATCGCCGGCCGGCCACCGTCGGCCTCTCACCTGACCCTGTCGCAGATCATGGACCAGCACCACACCAACCTGATGGGCACGGTGCACGGCGGCCGGATCCTCAACCTCATCGACTCCGTCGCCGGTGTGGTCGCCGCCCGCCATTCCGACGGACCGGCGGTCACCGCGGCCATCGACGAGACCGCCTTCCTCCGGGCGGTGCGGGTCGGCGACGTGGTCCACGTGGACGCCCGCATCACCTGGGCCGGCCGCAGTTCGATGGAGGTGGCGGTCAGGGTGACCGCCGACCGGTGGGACCGGGCGGTGCCACCCACCGACGTGGCGACCGCCCACCTGGTCATGGTGGCCGTCGACGATTCGGGCCAGCCGCGACCGGTGCCACCGCTGCTTCCGCAGACGGACGGCGACCGGCGCCGCTACCGCGAGGCGGAGATCCGCCGGAAGCACCGGCTGGCCCTGCGGCGTGCCCTGCTCGACGGCGTCGGGGAGGGCTGACTCGTGTTCGGTCTGCCCGTGCCGGCGCTCGCCGGCTACCTCGCCGCGATCGTGGTGCTGATGATCACCCCCGGTCCGGACATGATGTTCGTCCTCGCCAACGCCGTCCGGTACGGCGCCAGGGCGGGAGTCGTGGCCGCACTGGGGGTCGCCGCCGGCGAGGCGGTGCACGTCGCTGCGGTGGTGTGCGGCCTGGCTGCGCTGGTCACCGCCTCCCCGGTGCTGTTCACCGCGATCAGATGGGCCGGCGCGGCGTACCTCATCGTGCTCGGGATACGGACGCTGCGCGGTACCGGCGGGCCCGGCGCCGTCGCGGCGGAGCAGGATGGCCGGGCCGGCCGGGCGTTCCTGCGCGGGCTGGTGACCAACCTGCTCAACCCGAAGATGATCCTGTTCAGTGTGGCGTTCCTGCCGCAGTTCGTCGAGCCGGCGGCCGGCGACGTCACCGCGCAACTGGTGCTGCTCGGCGGACTGTTCGTCGCGGTGCAGCTCACCGTCGACGTCGCCCTCGGCGCCGGTGCCGGGCGGCTCGCCGGACGCCTGGCCGACGGTCGTTGGTCGCGCCGGATCAACCGGGTCTGCGCGGTCGCCTTCGTCGCCCTGGGGCTTCGCCTGGCCGCCGGGTGACGCTGCCGGGGTGACGGGGGCGGGCGCTCTCACTCCAGGCCAACCGCGCTGCCTGGGGTGGACTTGCTGGCCGACGCCCCCGCCGCCCCGGTCGCCGCCCGCTGGGCGACCTCAGCGACGGACGCCGGGCGTGGGCGGCGTCACCCGCACCCGCTCCTGCTCCGGGCGGGCGTCGAGGTCGTCGAGCTGGGCGCAGATGGTCTCCCGCAGGTCGTCGTAGTCCCGGAAGTAGTGGTCGTTGAAGAGCGTGTAGCCGGTCCACATCAGGTTGGCGCACACTCGCGCGGGCACCCGGCCGGTCGCCGCGCCCATCCCGACCAGGGCCACCGACGAGATGCTTCCCGGGTCCTTCTCGTTCTGCGCGTGGATGGCCTGGAACGCGGCGGCGCACGCCAGCGCGACGTTCAACGTCTCGCTGACGTTCTCCGCCGACTGCTCCATGGTCGGCGTCGAGATGAGGAACTTCGGGTTGGTCGCCCCGGACGCCACACACACGGCGCTGCCGATCGGCAGCGAACCGGCGAACTGATCGCGGATCGCCCGCTGGACGCGCAGCTGGATGCCGGCCCCGAGGTGCCGCTTGATGGCCGCGTCGACCCCGCCGTCCATCCGCCCGTGGGAGTTGGTCGGGCTGACCCAGGCGTCGACGTGCCGGGTGAGGATCGATCCTTTGTGGACCTCGACCTCGGGGGTGTCGGCGAACGCGGCCCGCCAGGCCTGCACCACCGCGGCGTTGACGTCCGTCAGCACCACCTTGAGCAGCGGCTTTTCGACTTCGAGGGGCATGACTCACTCCGGTGGCGGGAAGGGGTGTCTCCGACGTGGACCAAGCTATCGCCCCCCACCGACATCCAGCCGCCGAGCGGCCGCGGAGCCGGTCAGGCCGCTGGGGTCGTACCGGGTCACGGCCAACGTGTCGGACGGCTCTGCCATGCTGCGGGACCGCACGGGGCAGTCAACCGGCACCGTGCCGCGCCATGATCAGCCGTGCCGTCACCGGCCCGGCTCGCCATCCCAGGAGCCCACCGTGAGCGACACCGAGGCCACCACGCCGCCCGACCCGCACGATCCGCTGGCTCTCGCCGAACTCTTCGCCGGCGGCGGTGAGCCGTGGCTGCAGCTGCTGAAACCGGTCATCGAGGCGCAGCCGGACGCGGCCACGTTCATCGGGCCGGGCCGCGGCCCTCAGGTCGTACCCGTCCGGGAACTGACCTTCCAGGCGCTCAAGCCCAACCCACCGCACAAGTGGAAGGTCGTCGTCTTCGGCCAGAACCCGTACCCGAGGCCGGAGAGTGCCACCGGCATCGCCATGTTCGACAACACCTTCCACGACTGGGCTGACAGCCAGTTCGGCAGGGTCGTCACCGTCCGCTGCATGATCAAGGCGGCGGCGATGTGGAAACACGGCATCCCCAAGAAGACGCCCATCGCCGACATCCGTGCCCTGCTGAGCAAGCACGACACCGTGCAGCCACCGGAGTGGTTCCAGGCGATCCTGACGCAGGGCGTGTTGCTGCTGAACGCGGCGCTCACCGCCAGCAGCGACGGGACACTGGCCACCGACCGGCACACCGCGTTCTGGCGACCCGTCGTCGAGGCGCTCGTGGAGGAGATCCTCAAGGCCAAGCAGCACGCCGACGAGGCGGACCGGGGCGTGGTGTTCGCCTGGTGGGGGGCGCACGCCCGCGCCCTGAAGCGGGTCGTGCTCCGGCTCGAGCGGAAGTACCCCGAGGTGGAGGTCCGGCACATCGACCACCCCAACCCGGCGGCACAGGGCGACATCTTCTGCGACGGGAACCACTTCGCCGAGGTGAACGAGGCGCTCCGGCAGATCGGGGCCGATGAGATCGACTGGCTGCCCGCCCGGGGATGGAGCACGCGTACGGGGCAGGGCGGCGGTACGGACCCGGACACGGCCGACCGGATGGGCGCGTTCATCGCCTCCACGATGGAGTTGCACAAGCTCTACCTCGAGCGGCTCGCCAGCGTCAAGGACGAAGGGCTCGTCCTCCCCGCGATCACGGGCGTGTCCGACACCCCGCTCGTGGACTTCCGTGCGGCCGTCGCCCCGGTGGCCGCGCTGCTGTCCGGGCTCGACTGGCACGTCGAGCAGGCGTACCGGTTCGGCGAGAAGCAGTCGGAGGCGGTGGCCGACGGCCCGTCCGCCGACGAGGTGGCGGCCCTCTACCTCTACACCTGCGAGTCGGCGTTCTACCGCCAGATCAACGCGACCCTCCGCCACCCGGATCGCAGCCGGATCGTCCCGTACCTGCCGTATCTGCGGCTGTTGTTCTCCGCGGTGTCGCGGCTTCCGGCCCGTCGGGAGCCGCTGTGGCGCGGGGTGTCGCTGGATCTGCGGGCGCAGTACCCGCTCGGCCGGACGGTGACGTGGTGGGGCGTGTCCTCGTGCACGTCGGAGCTGAGCGTGGCCCGGGCGTTCCTCGGCCACCGCGGCAAGCGGACGCTCTTCGAGGTACGCCCGGTGCGGGCGGTGGGCATCCGCAGGTTCTCCGCGTTCACCGGCGAGGAGGAGTTCATCCTCGCCCCCGGCACCCAGCTGAAGGTGACCGAGGTGACGGCTGAACGCAACGGCCTGTGCACGGTGCGGCTGGCCGAACTGGATGAGCAGCGCCTGGTGGCGTGAGCGGCCCACGAGCCGGAGGGAGCGTTCCTGTTCCGAACGCTCCCTCCGGCCTCACCTGGTGCTGACGAGTCAGCCCGCGATGAACTTGAAGTAGGCGCGGTGCTGGAACCCGTTGTCGAGAGTCAGGACGAACTCCCGGCAGGTGCCGGCCCAGGACGGGTCGGTCTTCCACGGGTAGTTGTACTGGCCGTTGGCGTTGACCGACATGTGCGACCCGCCCGGGTTCTTCGCCGCGACCGGCGTCGGCCGAGGCGTGATCGGCCCGTTCGGGTTGACCGTCTTGAGGCTGTCGCAGTCCACCAGCCGCGAGTACGGCGAGCCACTGGCCAGGATGTCCAGGCCACGGTCGGCCGCCAGCTTGAACTTCATCGGCACGGCGTCCCCGGCCACCACCGTGTTCAGCGCCGGCTGCGCCGAACGGCCGACGAAGTCACCCCGGCAGGACGGGTGGGTGTCGAACGCCTCGCTGTTGTCGTTGCGGTTCGTGGTGCCCTGGACCGCGCTGTAGCCCAGGCCGCGGCGGGCGAAGGAACCCCAGATGATGCAGGCGTTCTCGCCACCGGTCAGCGCCGCGTCCGCGGCGATGATCGCGTTACGACCCGTCACGAAGCCCGGCCCGCAACCCTGCATCTTCATTCCGTCGATGACCAGCTGCATGGCCAGGTTGTTGCCGCCGGTGTTCCACGCCTCGTAGATGTTCGGGTTGAACCCGTGCCGGTCGACGAGGTTCCAGACCATGTCGTACAGCACGGCCGCCCAGCCGTGGCCGATGCCGTGTGGCGCGGCCAGCGAGGTGCCGTCCAGCCAGCCACCGGTCTTGATGCTGTCGTAGGTGAACGGCTGGATCTCCATGTTCCGCGAGTACGGCCGCGGCCGGATGCCGTCACCGACCCGGCTGTCCTGGAACAGCGCGTACTGCCCGTAACCGCGGGCCTTCTCCGGATCGTCGATCGCCGGGTTGAGCAGCGAGGTGATGGCGAGGAAGTCGCTCCAGCCCTCGCCCATCTGCTCGTCGCCGGTCAGGCAGTTGACGGTCGGACCACCGGTCAGCCGGTTGGAGACGCCGTGGCCGTACTCGTGGAAGATCGTCTCGGAGCGGAACGACGCGTCCCGCATCGCCGGACGGTTCAGGTTGCGGTGGACCTTGCCCGAGGCGGGCAGGCCGGCCTTGATGGTCTTGCCGTCGGCCTGGCTCACCATGACGGCGGGAATCTTGACCGCCGGGCTCATGGAGCCGCTCATCGCCGCCGGGGCGCCCGCCACGTTGTTGACGACCACCACCGCGGCGGCGCCGGCCTTCTCGGCGTTGACCACCTGGGTGTGGAAGTTGCAGCTGCTGGTCCGGTCGACCACGGCGATCGCACCGCTGGGCAGGCTGTAGGCGGTGCAGCCGTCACCGGTCGCGCCGACGCCATCGTCGACCAGCACGACCTGGCCGGCGAAGCCGGCGCTGGTGGGTGCTGGGGTGAACCGCGCGTACTCCGCCTCATAGGTGCCGGCGGCGGAGCCGCCGTCGATCGTCACGGCGTTGGGCAGGCCGAACTGGTTACCGGGCCAGAGGAACATCTGCATCCGGGGGCGACCACCGTCGACCGCCGGCGTGGAGAAGTTGGCGTTGTTCTGGCCGGAGCCGTCGTGCGCCTCGCACATCACGTCGTCGCCGCCGGCGCCGCCCCGCCCGTAGTTGTTGACCTGGAAGTTGCCGGACGCCTCGTCGAAGCCGTACCGGTAGGCGATGTCGTGGACGATGTTGCACCAGTAGAACTGGTTCGTCACCGCGGCCTGCGCGTAGGTCTGCGGGTGCTCGTTCAGGTCGGCCGGGAAGTTGAAGCTCAGGCTCGGTCCGCCGTCCGCCGCGCTGTCCGGGTCGACCTGGTTGTTGGCGTCCCGGTCGGTGTAGGCGTGCGCGTTGTTGCCCCGGGTGGTGGTGTACTCGGCGCCCGGCTTGCCGTCGGTGTCGTGCCAGCCGTACGGCGACGCGGTCCCGTCCGCCGGGTTGGTCACCATGCTTCGCGGACCGTCGTTCGGGTCGCCCTTCGGGAACTCGAAGACGGTGTAGCTCGACCCGTCGACGGCCGGGTTCGGCGGGCTCACCCGTGCGGTGGGGATGCTCGCGGTGGTGGCGGTCGCGGCTTGCGACTCCGGGCGGCCCAGCGTGCTGGCCAGGTCCTTCGGGCTGTCGTGGTCGGTCCAGTCGTCGGCGTTGAGCAGCTTGCCCGTCTCCGCGTCGACGGCCGCGTTCCACAGGTGCGTGTCCGAGGAATCGTCGATCACCATCTGCCAGGCCAGCCGCAGACCCTTCTCCGTCGGCTGCCAACCCAACTTCGCCGGAATCGGCTGATCCGAGATCCCCGCACCCGACACAGTCGTACGCTGCGCCGCACCACCGCCACGGCTCACCACCGTCGCGTTCTTCGGCTCGGCCAGATCAAGAGCATCCGCCGCCGCCTCCACCGCCTCCACCGCGTCCAACGACGCATCACCGGAAGCCTTCTCCGACAGACCCGACACCAGGCTGTCACCCACGAACACCACACTGCCGTCCCGAGCGACACTCACCGTGGCCGTCGCCCCGAACACCTCCAGATCCTTGTACCGCTGCGCCAGGTTCACATGCGTGACCCCGCTGTGGCGGCTCGTGTAACTCGACGCCACCACAAGGTCGGACACATCCGCGGCACGCACCCCGTAATCCGCCGGATGCGCCCGCAGATACCGCATCGCGATCTCATTCGGCGAACCATCGTTCGGACCGGTCAGAAAAATCGGATTCGCCGAACCGGCCGGATCAGGATCCGCCCAGGCAGGTTTCGTGGACAGCGT
>NZ_JBEYER010000106.1:0-23250 GCF_040634005.1 Micromonospora sp. NPDC007271 | reverse complement strand
AGAAAACCCGCCCGGACGACCATCGGCGGCGCGGCTGTCGTCTGCTTTCCCCACCCGTGTCATCCCACCTGTTCTGGAGCTTCCATGAGAGACAGACGGACGACCATCTTCTCCGTCCTGCTCGCCGCCACCCTCGCGACGACCTTCGCACCCGCACCCGCCCTGGCCGACCCGGCCGGTGTCACGGCCCAGGCCGAACCTAACCAGGTAAAGAACCTCACGGTCGTGCAGGGCGACGGCTACGCCACCCTCGCCTGGACCCCGGTCGAGGGCGCCACCGACTACCAGATCGAGCGCACCCCGGTCGCCGCCGACGGCTCGGCGACCGGCCCCGCCGTGATCACCGGCGTCTGGCGGCCGAACCGCCAGATCAACAACGAGTCGCCGACCTTCGCCGACGCAGGGTTCAACCCGGGCACCCAGTTCCAGTGGCGGGTCCGCGCCCGCTTCGGGACCACCGCCCAGCCGTACTCGGAGCCGGTGTCCGGCACCACCTCGGCCCCCTGGGGCGACCCGAACGTGCCGGGCGAGAACCTGCGTACCCAGTGGGAGACCACCCTGGCGGCGCAGTACACCAGTGACGTCAACGAGTACGCCTACACCGCGGCGCTCGACGCGGCCAGCGACCGCGTCCGGGTGACCGAGATCGGCAAGACCGTGCTCGGCCGCCCGATCAACATGTTCGTCCTCGGCTACCCCACCCCGCCGGCCACCGCGGAGGCGGTGGCCAAGACCTCGCCGCTGCTGATCAACTGCAACGTGCACGGCAACGAGCCCGGTGACCGGGAAGCCTGCCTGATCATGGCACGCAAGCTGGCCTTCAGCAACGACGCCCGGACCATCGACCTGCTGTCGCACACCACCGTGCTCATCGTGCCGACCATCAACGGCGACGGCCGGGCGGCGAACACCCGGGGCAACTCCACCGGGCAGGACCTGAACCGCGACTACTCGCTGATCCGCCAGCCGGAGACCGCGGCGTTCGTGCAGATGCTGCGCGACTACCACCCGGTGGCCAGCTACGACGGCCACGAGTTCGGCAACTCCAGCGCCGGTGACCTGCCGATGCTGCCGCCGCGGCACCAGAACGTGGCCCAGTCGATCTTCGACGAGTCGCAGCACATGATCGAGGGCCACATGTACACCGAGGGCGCCAAGGACGGCTGGTGGCCGTGCCCGTACGGGTGTAACGGCGGCGGGAGCGTGGGCCTGAGCGAGGAGACGATCCTCCGTAACACGGCCGGGCTCAAGAACGTGGTCAACTCCCTGCTCGAGCTGCGCAGCTCCGGCGGCACCACCCGGCCGGACGAGGGCAACACGGCGAACAACCGGCGGCGTAAGACCTACTCCGCGCTGTGGACCTTCAACCAGTTCCTCGACTACCACCGGGCGAACCTGAAGGAGATCACCACGGCGCGGGCCGACGCGATCACCTTCCAGGTGTCGAACACCGGCCGGATCGTCTTCCGCGGCTCCCGCCCGATCGAGGCGCACCCGGCCCCGCACCCGGGCGAGGCCCCGCCGCCGATCGACGCGCCGAAGGACAACCTGATCCTCGACACCGCGCCGTGCGCGTACAAGCTCACCGAGGAGCAGTACCACGGGGCGCGCACCGATGGTCCCGCCGGCCGGGTCACCACCGTGGCCGAGCGCATCGCCGCGCACGGCTGGCAGGTCGTCAAGACCTCCGACGGCTACGTCGTCCCGCTGGCGCAGCCGGAGCGGGGCCTGATCCCGCTGCTGCTCGACGGGCTGGGCGTCGAGAAGTTGGTGGACGCCGAGCGCGTCTACCCGACCCTGACCGGCAAGCACAACGGCAAGCTGGTGGTCTCCGGCTTCGCCTGCCTGAAGGACGCCACGGTGACCGGCCCGGTCCGGGTCCAGCCGGGCGCCACGCTGGTCGCGACCGGTACGTCGTTCACCGGCCCGGTCGAGGCCACTGGTGCCGCGGGTGTCTTCCTGACCGACAGCAAGGTCGTCGGCCCGGTCCGGGTCACCGGCACCACCGGCCCGGTGGTGGTCGTCGACGCCACGGTCGACGGTCCGGTCGTGGTGTCGGACAACCGGGCCAACGCGCCCCTGGTGGCGGCCAACACGGTGACCGGCCCGCTGGAGTGCAGCGGCAACGCCGCGGCCCCGGTCAACCTCGAGGTGGCCAACTCGGTGCAGGGCCCGAAGCGCGACCAGTGCGCGAGTCTCTGACCCGCTGATCGTCGTACCGGCTGGGCCGGCCTCCGGGCCGGGCCAGCCGGTACGGCCCAACTGACCTGGAGTACACCGTGGACCAGCCCCGCATCCCACCTTCCCGCCCCCGGTCCCGGCGGCCCGGCCGTCGTCTCCCCGGGCGCCGGCTGGCCGCCCTCACCGCGCTGGGCCTGTCCCTGGTCCTCGCCGGTTGCACCGGCGCCGACACCACCACCAGCGGCGCGGCCGCGGCGGCCGGCGGCGGGACGGGGGCGGCCAGCGTCCGCGGGCCGCTGTGCGACGCGCTGCCCGCCGGCACCGAGCCGGGCAACCCGGCGTCGCTGGCCGGCAAGCCGCCGGCGGAGGCCCTGCAGTGGCTCCCGGTGCTCACCACGTTCGAGGCGGCGGTACGGGCCGCCGGCCTGACGGCCGAACTGTCCGGCAAGACCATCCTCGCCCCCACCGACGACGCCTTCGCGGCGCACTTCTCCGAGGACAACCTGGACGAGCTCTTCATCGAGGACAAGGACAAGCTTCGCGGCCTGCTCCGCGAGCACCTCGTCGCCGGATCGCTGTCGCTGTCCGACCTGGTGGCCGCCGGCGAGGTCACCACGCTCGCCGGGACGAAGATCAGGGTCACCGGCGGCGGGACGACGGCCCGGCTGGCCGACAGGGCCGACACCGTGTGCGCCGACTACCGGGCCACCGACGCCCGCATCCACATCATCAACCGGGTGCTCGGCAACCTGCCCGTCACCGCGGGCACGGGCCACAAGAGCCACTGACCCGCGCACCCGCGTACGCGAGAAGGCCGCCGGCCCCCGCAGGGGTCGGCGGCCTTCGCCGTCAGCCGGAGGTCAGCGCTTGTCGGCCGGGACGTAGTCCCGCTCGGCGGAGCCGGTGTAGATCTGGCGCGGGCGGCCGATCTTGGTCTCCGGGTCGTTGATCATCTCGCGCCACTGGGCGATCCAGCCGGGCAGCCGGCCCAGGGCGAAGAGCACCGTGAACATCTTGGTCGGGAAACCCATGGCCTTGTAGATCAGGCCGGTGTAGAAGTCCACGTTCGGGTAGAGCCGGCGGGAGACGAAGAAGTCGTCGGCGAGGGCGATCTCCTCCAGCTGCATCGCGAGGTCCAGCAGCGGGTCCGGCTTGGCCATCCGGCCGAGCACGTCCTGGGCGGCCTTCTTCACGATCGCGGCACGCGGGTCGTAGTTCTTGTAGACCCGGTGGCCGAAGCCCATGAGCTTGACGCCGGCCTCCTTGTCCTTCACCTTCTGCACGAAGGAGCGGACGTCCCCGCCGTCGGCCTGGATCCGCTGGAGCATCTCCAGCACGGCCTGGTTGGCGCCGCCGTGCAGCGGGCCGAACAGGGCGTTCACTCCGGCCGACACCGAGGCGAAGAGGTTGGCGTTGCTGGAGCCGACCAGGCGCACGGTGGAGGTGGAACAGTTCTGCTCGTGGTCGGCGTGCAGCAGGAACAGCATGTCCAGCACCCGGGCGACCACCGGGTCGACCTCGTACGGCTCAGCCGGCACGCCGAAGGTCATCCGCAGGAAGTTCTCGACGTAGCCGAGCGAGTTGTCGGGGTACAGCAGCGGCTGGCCGATCGACTTCTTGTACGCGTACGAGGCGATGGTGGGGACCTTCGCCATCAGCCGCACCGTGGACATCTCCACGTGCTCGGAGTCGAACGGGTCGAGGCTGTCCTGGTAGAAGGTCGAGATCGCGCTGACCGCCGACGAGAGCACCGCCATCGGGTGCGCGTCGCGCGGGAAGCCGTCGAAGAAGCGGCGCATCTCCTCGTGCAGCAGCGAGTGCCGCCGGATCCGCTCGCTGAACTCGGTCAGCTGCTGCTGGGTCGGCAGCTCGCCGTAGATCAGCAGGTACGAGACCTCCAGGAAGGAGGACTTCTCGGCCAGTTGCTCGATCGGGTAGCCCCGGTACCGCAGGATGCCCGCGTCACCGTCGATGTACGTGATCGCGGACGAGCAGGACGCGGTGTTGACGAAACCGGGGTCGTAGGTGGTGAGACCGGTTTCCTTGAGCAGGTTGCCCACCTTCATCCCGGCGGGCCCCTCGACCGCGGGCTGCACCGGCATCGACAGCTGGCCACCGGGGTGGTCGAGCTTGACTTCCGTCATCTGTTCCTCGCTTCGCCGGCAAGATCTTCGTTGAGTTGCCTTCGCTTTTACCGTACTTACGGTCCGGAGGACACCGCTCGTCGTGGTTCAGTGGTGAGGTATGCGTCACCCGATTCCCGACCGGCCGGCCGGGAAACCCCGGGCGACGGCGACCACCCCGGGGCAGCGGGGTGGTCGGCAGGCTGCCGAAGCGCGAGGTGAGCAGTCAGGACAGGCGGAGGCGTCGGAGGCCGCCGTCGGCACCCACCAGGTAGAGGTCCAGGCGGTTGGCCCCGGCGACGAAGAGCCGGTCGTCGGGAAGGAAGGCGGCGAACCGCCGGCCGCCCTGGTCGGGCGGGACGACCGGGACGACCGCGCCCACGGTGCCGTTGACCGCCACCGCGAGCTTCGTCCCGTCCCGCACCGAGGCCGGCACGGTGCCCCAGACCAGGGCCGGCAGTTCGCCCGCCGCGGGATCGACGGCGCGGAACGCCGCCAGGTTCGTCACGGTGGCCGTGCCGCCGGTCGGCTTGTCGCCGACCCGGGTGCCGACCAGCGGATCCGGGGCGGACGGGGCGGGCGGGGACGGCACCCCGCCCGCGATCGGCACCGGCTCGCCCGGGCGGTCGTAGAACAGCTTGTCGGCGCGGTCGCGCGGGGGCTGCTTCGCCGAGCGGCCGTCCATGTGCCACGGGACCCTGATGTGCGTCTCGTCGGCGATGGTGGGCAGCAGGTCGACGTGCTGCCAGTTCCGGTCGTCGATCCGGCCGGCCTGCTGGCCGGGCTCCTTGACGAACAGCGGCACCCAGGCGACCTGTTCGGCGGCGTGGTTGATGGCGTCCATCCCCCGGCCCTGCCAGTCGCGCAGGAAGCTCACCCCGTGATCGGCGGTGACCAGGACGAGGGCCTGGTCGTAGAGGCCGGTGGCCCGCAGCGCCCGCAGGGTCTCGCCGATCAGCCGGTCGGTGTAGCCGAGCTGGGCCAGGTGCCGCTGGCGGGCCAGGTCGACCCAGCCCGCGCCGTCGTTGGGCAGGTCCTCCGGCGCGGCGTACTGCGCCCCGGACGGCAGGTACCGCCAGGGCGCGTGCGGCATCAGCAGGTGCAGGAAGTGCAGGGTGGGGCGCGACGAGGGGCGCAGTCCGGCGAGGAAGCTGGTGAACCGGGCGGGTTGGTTGTCGTTCAGGGCGTCCCACCGGAACTTCGGGTCCGCCGGGACCGGCTCCGCGGCGTCCAGCCCCGCCTCGGCCCGGGTCAGCTCGCGGTACGAGTTCTCCGGGTCGACCTGGCTGTCCACCGGCGCGGTGACCTGGCGCAGCAGCTTGCCGCTCTCCCGGACCAGCACGCCGAGTCCCTGCTCCGGGCTGGCCGGCTGGTCGCACCGGCTGGGCGGACAGAGCCGGGTGATGCTCTCCTCGGCCTTCACCTCGTACAGCCCGCCCAGGGCGGTGAACAGGTTGTCCGGGTACCGCGAGTAGTGCGGGGCGACCGGCTCCGCCGGGTAGCGGCCGCTCAGCATGGCCGGCAGCGCGTACGGCGTCCAGCCGCTCACCCCGGTGGCGTTCCGGTACCAGGTCGACCCGGCCGCGAGTTCGGCGAAGTGCGGGTACCGGGTGGCGTCGATCCGCCCGTCCGGGCCGAGCAGCGAGACCAGCGGCAGTTCGTCCAGGACGATCATGAC
This sequence comes from Micromonospora sp. NPDC007271, assembly GCF_040634005.1. Taxonomy (NCBI): domain Bacteria; kingdom Bacillati; phylum Actinomycetota; class Actinomycetes; order Micromonosporales; family Micromonosporaceae; genus Micromonospora; species Micromonospora sp. NPDC007271. Next base: position 17,268 of record NZ_JBEYER010000106.1, on the reverse strand, counting down.
CACCGGCGGGTGGGTGCCCGCGCCGGCCACCCCGGTCGGCCCGGCGTGTCCCCGGGGCAGCACCACCGCCGAGGCCGGCGAGGCGAAGAGGAACAGGCCGACGAAGACCACGGGCCCGGCCGCGGCCACCCGCAGCACCCGGCCCGGGGCCCGCCACCGCCGGTGCGCGACCGCCGCGGCGACGCCGACCATGCCCGCCAGCACCAGCAGCGGTACGCCCCGCAGCGGCGTGGCGTGCCGCCCCACCTGGACGGCGAGGGCAGCCAGCAGCAGCCCCACCACGAGGGTGTGCACGGCCGCCCGCACGATCCGCCCGACCGCCAGGCTGACCGCGCCCAGCAGGGCGAACGGCACGGTCGGCACGACGGCGATCAGGGCCACCAGGAGCAGCACGTCGGCCGGGGAGGCGCGGTGGAACAGGAAGAAGTCGGGGCTGCGGCCGAGCACGTCCAGCAGCGGCTGGGTGACCACCAGCCCGACCAGCGCCACCACCTCCAGCGACCGTCCCAGCTCGCTCCGCCACGCGCTCCGCCGCCCGGGCCGCGCGGGCGTGGCCGGGCGGGCCTCGGGCGGGGTGAGGGTGCGCTCAGCCACCCACCACCACCTGGTAGAGCGTCCGGGTGCCGGACGGCAGCTCGACCCGGCGGACGGTCCGGCCATGGGCCGTGAGCAGCCGCTCGAACGCCTCGCGCCGGTAGTCCGGGAAGAGCCCGTCCGGCCGGTTGGCCAGCAGCCGGCGGGCCATCGGGTCCTCGGCGTGGACGAACTCCACGACCAGCGTGCCGCCCGGCGCAGTCAGCCCGGCGAGCTGGTCCAGCACCTCGGCCAGCGGGACGTTGCGGCCGATCGCCAGGTGGTGCACCAGGGCCAGGGCGAGCACGAGGTCGCCCCGCGCCCGGTCGGCGAAGCCGGCCCGCTCGACGCCCCGCCAGCCCCCGCCCGGAGACGGATCGGCCAGGTCCATCACCAGCGGCAGGATCCGCCGCTCACCCTCGGTGCGCAGCGCCCGGTAGAGCGCGTCGACCACCGCCGGGTCCTGCTCGACGGCGACCACGTACTCGGCGTGCCGGGCGACGATCCGGGCGTACCGGCCGTCGTTGGCGCCCAGGTCGAGCGCCAGGCCCGGCGTGGCCTCGGCCGCCGCCCGGTCGACGAGGCTCTCCTTCGCCCGCCGGTCGTGCACCGAGTACGCGCAGGTGCGCTGGTAGTCCGACCAGTGGCTCTCCCCCGGCCGATGATCGAGCCGGCGGACCAGCCTCTCCAGGCCGCGTACGGTCGCCAGCACCAGTTCACGGGAGTAGCCGGCGGCCCGCAGCTGGGCGCGGACCTCGCTGGTGCTGGTGCCCGCGTGGCGGGCCTGCATGGCGCCGTGCAGGTGGACGTGGGTGGGCACCCCGGCGCGCAGCCGGCGCACGCCGGAGAACAGGCGGCGCATCTGGTCCGCCTCGATGCCGTCGATCCGGGCCCGCAGCCAGGGCTGGAAGTCCAGCCCGAGATGGGCCTGGAGCAGCAGCGGATAGAGCAGGGTCTGGCAGAACTGCCGGTACCCGGCCCACGGCTCCCCGTCGCGGGCCGGTTCGAACGAGCCGACGTCGATGAAGACCGGCGCGGTGCCCCGCCACTGGAGGTTGTACGCCGAGCCGTCCTTGGTGGTGAAGCCGGCGGCCAGCGCGGACCGGAGGATCTCCAGGTGCAGCAGGGCGGCCTCGCGCAGCATCCCGTACGACCACTCGTACGGGTGGGACACGAACGGGATGCGCTCGTGCCGCAGCACCGCGGCCCACGGCACGTCGACCGGGGTCGGGACGAGTTCCTCGGTGCCGCACACCTTGCCGGCGGCGAGCAGGTCGCGGAAGAAGTCGCTGGCGGCGAGGGCCCGCCAGTCGCGGGCGGACCGCTCGTCGAGACCGCGAAGCACCTCGCCGCGCCGATGCAGGACCCGGTTGCCCGGATCGCGGAAGGAGCCCGGATCCACCCGGGTGCCGAGGTCGGAGACGGCCACGCCGATCAGCCCTGGTCGGTGGGCTGCCGGCGGAAGCGGTTCACCAGTCGTCGCCAGTAGAGTTTGGCGGCCACTGCCGCTCCGGCCACCCCGCCGACCACCGCCTGCACGATGAGGCTGCCGGATCCCGCATCCAGGTAGGCCAGGTGCGTCACGGCTGCTCCCTTCCCTCGCCGTTGATGGAGGCCGGCCCGATTTAGCCAATTACGCGCCTTAAGCCGGACTTGTCCTCCACCGTACCCGCCGAGGCCCCGCGGAGTGGCCGCACGGGTCACTCGGCCCCCGTCCGTTACGTTCAAGACACCCGGCCCGGCGGCCCCTACCGTCGGCGGGCATGACACCGCACTTCGATCTCGTCGGCATGGTCGTCACCGACATGGGCCGCACGCTGGACTTCTACCGCCGCCTGGGGGTGCCGCTCCCGGCCGGCGCCGAACGCGAGCCGCACGTGGAGGTGACCCTGGCCAACGGCGTCCGGCTGGCCTGGGACACCGTGGCGACGATCCAGGGCTTCGACCCCGGCTTCGCCCCGCCCACCGGCAGCCCGCGCACGAGCCTGGCCTTCCGCTGCGCCGACGCGGGCGAGGTCGACCGCTGGTACGCCGAGCTGACCGCCGCCGGCCACCACGGGCACCTGCCGCCCTGGGACGCCGACTGGGGCCAGCGGTACGCGGTCCTGCACGACCCCGACGGCAACGCCGTCGACCTGTTCGCCCTCCTGTAAGGAAGGGCCCCTTGTTAACGCCTGGTGCATAACAAGGGGCCCCTCCTTACAGCTGGGCGGGGCGACGGACGGTCAGGGCAGCAGGTGGGTCGGGGGGACTCCGGCCAGGTCCTTCACCTCGCGGGTGAGGTGCGCCTGGTCGGCGTACCCGGTCCGGGCGGCGACCTCGGCCAGCGGGGTGCCGGCGCGGGCCAGGTCGAGGGCCCGGCGCATCCGCAGGATGCGGGCGAGGGTCTTCGGCCCGTACCCGAAGAGGGCCTGGCTGCGCCGGTGCAGAGCCCGGGCGCCGAGGCCGACCTCGGCGGCTGTGGCGGCCACGGTGGCGCCGGCCGCCAGCCGGGCGGCGACCCGCGCGCCGAGCGGATCGGGACCGCCGGCGGCCCGCAGCCGCGCCACCGCGACCGCCTCCAGCAGCGCGGCGACCGGCACGGCCGGGAGGGTTTCCGGGCCCGCCGGCACGGCCTCGGGCAGCTCAGGACAAGCGGGTGGCCCGGTCCGACGCGACCAGGGTGCAGGGGCGGCGGCCGCCTCCCGCGCGGCGTCGACCCGCGCCGTCAGCTCGCCGGCCGCCCGCCCCCACAGCTGGGCGAAGGGAACGCGTTCGTCCCGCAACTCGTCGGCGGGCACCCCGAACACCGTGGGCCCGACGCCCGGCGGTAGGCGCAGCCCGACCCAGCGCTCCCCCGGTGCGCTGACCGAGAGGTGGGCGGTCCGGTCCGGACCGGCGACCAGCAGGCCAGACCGGCTGGACCAGAGCAGGTCCAGGCACCCGTCCGGCAGCACCCGGGTCGGCGCCCCGCCGGCCGCGACGCCGCACCACACGACCGCGCCACGAATCCCCGTCGCCGCCCACTCCCGGTACATCTCTTCACCCTGCCACGCCGCGGGGGCCGGGCCGGTGGCGGTCGCTTCCGGTGCGGGCGCGGTCAGCAGACTCTCGGTCTTGTCCATGGCGGCCAGCCTTCGGTGCCCCGCTGGCCCGGCCCCATGAACGACCTATGCGTCGGAGGTGGACCCCGGCAGCCGCACCGTGAAGACGGTACGGCCGGGTCGGCTGGACACGTCGACCCGCCCGTGGTGGGCCTCCACCACGGCGGCCACGATGGCCAGGCCGAGGCCGGTGCTGCCGTGCGTCCGGGAGCGGGAGCTGTCGCCGCGGGCGAAGCGCTCGAAGACCTCCGGCTGGAGGCCGGTCGGGATGCCGGGGCCGTCGTCGCTGACGGTCAGCTCGACGCCGTCGGCCACCGACGCGAGCCGGGTGGTGACGGTGGTACCCGGCGGAGTGTGCACCCGGGCGTTGGCGAGCAGGTTCGCCACCACCTGGTGCAACCGGTGGGCGTCGCCGGTGACGCTGACCGGCTCGTCGGGCAGGTCGAGTTCCCAGCGGTGGTCGGGGCCGGCCACGTGCGCGTCGCTGACCGCGTTCACGACCAGGGCGGTGAGGTCCACCGGCTCGGCGGCGAGGGGTCGGCCGGAATCGAGGCGGGCGAGCAGCAGCAGGTCGTCGACGAGGCTGGTCATCCGGGTGCTCTCCGACTCCACCCGGCGCAGCGCGTGCGCCACGTCCGGCGGCACCTCGTCCCGGCCGCGCCGGGCCACCTCGGCGTACCCCCGGATCGCCGCCAGGGGGGTACGTAGCTCGTGGCTGGCGTCGGCGACGAACTGGCGTACCCGGGTCTCGCTGGCCTGGCGGGCGGCGAGCGCGGCGGCGACGTGGCCGAGCATCCGGTTGAGCGCACCGCCGACCTGACCCACCTCGGTCCGCGGGTCGGTGTCGGCCGCCGGCACCCGGACCGACAGCGCCACCTCGCCGCGGTCCAGCGGCAGTTCGGTGACCCGGGTGGCGGTGGCGGCGACCCGGTTCAGCGGGCGCAGCGCGGCCCGGACGATCAGCGCGCCGAGGCTGCCGGCGATGAGCAGCCCGGCGGTGACCACCCCCGCCTGGGCGACCAGCATCCACATGACCGTCTGCTCCACGCCGGACAGCGGGATGGCCACGGCGATCAGGTCGGAGTCGGGCATCTGCCGGGCCACCGCGCGATAGTCGCCCCGGCCGTCGAGGTCGACCGTGTGCGGCCGGCCGTCGGTGGGAAGCGCGGCCAGCGGGGCGACCTGGGCGGCGGGCACCTGCTCGAGGCCGCCGCCCTCGGCCCGGGTCGTCGCCTGCGTGGTGCCGTGGGCGACGCGCACCGCGATCGAGCCCGGCGGGAAGCCGCGTGGCGGCTCGGGGGACGCCGGCTCGCTGGCCCGGCCGGGCCACCGCTGGTCGCCGGACTGGCGGAACCAGGACGGCACGTCACCGGGGCGGCGGTCGCCCAGTTTGAGCTGGTTGTCGACCTGGGCCACGAGGAAGTGCCGCAGGGCGATCGTGGTCAGCCCGCCGATGCCGACGCTGACCACGGCGAGCAGCGCCACCACGGAGAGCACCAGGCGGCGGCGCAGCGACCAGCCCGCCAGCCAGCCACGCAGCCGCCCGGCCCGGTCACTCCGCGGGCTTGAGGACATAGCCGGCGCCCCGCAGCGTGTGGATCATCGGCTCGCGGCCCGCGTCGATCTTCTTGCGCAGGTACGAGATGTACAGCTCGACCACGTTGGCCTGCCCACCGAAGTCGTAGTTCCAGACCCGGTCGAGGATCTGCGCCTTGCTGAGCACCCGGCGCGGATTGCGCATCAGGTAGCGCAGCAGCTCGAACTCGGTCGCGGTGAGGGTGATCAGGTCGCCATCCCGGCGTACCTCGTGGCTGTCCTCGTCGAGACTGAGGTCGCCGACGATGAGCACGGCATCCTCGCGGGTGGCGACCGCGAACCCGGAGCGGCGCAGCAGGGCGCGCAGCCGGGCGATCACCTCCTCCAGGCTGAACGGCTTGGTGACGTAGTCGTCGCCGCCGACGGTCAGCCCGGCGATCCGTTCCTCCACCGCGTCCCGCGCGGTCAGGAAGAGCACCGGCACGGTCGGGGCCTCCTCACGCAGCCGGCGCAGCACCTGGAACCCGTCCAGGTCGGGGAGCATGACGTCGAGCACCACCGCGTCCGGCTTGAACTGCCGGGCGGCGCTGATCGCGGTCATCCCGTTGCCGGCCGCGGCCACCTGCCAGCCCTCGTAGCGCAGGGCCATCGAGAGCAGGTCGGTGAGCGTCGGCTCGTCGTCCACCACCAGCACGCGCACCGGTTCGCCGTCCGGTCGGCGCAGCTCGATCCGGCCCTGCGCGGCCTGCCCCTCCATAGCCATGTCCCCCATCGTGGGCGTGTCCGCTGTGCCGAGGCTGTCCCGATCCTGTGTACCAGCTGCGCGGCCCACCGGCCGCCCCCTGACGGGGCGTGGCGGGGGTCGGGTGACCCACCGACCGCCTGCTTCCGCGATCGGCTGTAACCCTGAGTGCAGGCCATTGCTGGAGGCGGCTCTGTCACGTCGCGTGACGGCACTGGTCGTGCCCACCCTGCGGGGCCGCCCCCGCGCCAGCCGCGCGACCAGCGGAAATCCATGATCAGAGCCGGGCACCACACCCACCTTCACCCGCCCTTTGCTCTGCAGCCACCTACGCAGCGGGGAACTGTGCGTGGCTGCTGCGTATATGGCTGCAGAGCAAAGTCAGGTCTGCCCCGCCTCCGTGGCGGGAGGAAACGTGACAGGGAGTTACGGCTCACCGTACGCCCGGCGGAGTCCGTGCGGACGATCAGCTGCGGCACTCTCTCACTCGGTAGCGCCGAAGGGGTCGGTGCGCACGTACCGCATGGTCCAGGTGCCCCAGCCGTCGCGGTGGTCGCGTTCGTAGAGGTGGTCGGCCTCGCCACCGCCGGGGGCCGGGCGGTCGGGGTGGCGCATGATCCACCGCTGCGGCGGCCCCCCGTCAGGATCGGCGGGCAGGTCCCGGACCAGGTCGTCGGCGGGCCCGCCGACGAACCGTACGCGTACCAGAGCCACTCCCGCCCCCTCCGCTCGCGCCCGCCGGCACGCCACGTCACGGCGTCCCTGCCCGGGAAGCTACCCGGCACCGGCCGGTCCCGCACCGGGAACCCCCGGCGGTTTGCCCTGCTCGGGGCCCGGGTACCGCGAGCGCAACACCGGTGTGCGAGCCGGCGGACGGCGACGAGGGCGAGGCGAGGCCGATGCGGACGCTGGGCGGGCGGTACGAGCTCGAACTGCGCGTCGGCGTCGGCGGCATGTCGGAGGTGTGGCGGGCCCACGACCTCGTCCTGGACCGGACCGTCGCGGTGAAGCTGATCTCCCCCGGGCTGGACGGCGAGGCCGGCTCGGCCGAGCGGATCCGGGCGGAGGCCCGCGCGGCCGCCCGGCTCGTGCACCCGAACGTGGCCAGCGTCCACGACTTCGGCACCGCCACCGCCGCGGACGGCCGGGAGCTGCCGTACATCGTGATGGAACTGGCCGAGGGCGAGACCCTCGCCGCGCACCTGCGCGGGGGACCGCTGGACTGGCGGATCGCGGCGCGGGTCTGCGCCGAGGTGAGCGCGGCGCTGGCCGCCGCGCACGCGCACGGCATCGTGCACCGTGACGTGAAGCCGGCGAACGTCATCCTCGCCCCGTCCGGCGTGAAGGTGCTCGACTTCGGCATCGCCGCCCCGACCGGCACGCCCGACCACACCCCGGACGGCATCGTGCTGGGCACCCCCGCGTACCTGGCGCCGGAGCAGCTCGACCGGCGGCCGGCCACTCCCGCCGCCGACCTGTACGCCCTCGGCGTGCTGCTCTACTACTGCCTGACCGGCCGGCTCCCGTACGCCGCCGGCAGCACCACCCAGCTGCTCGGCACGCGCCGGCGCCGGCCGCCGGAGCCGCTGCCCGAGATCGACGGCCTGCCCGCCGAGGTCGCCGACCTGTGCCGTCGCTGCCTCGCCGAGGAGCCGGCCGCCCGGCCGACCAGCCTGATGGCCGCGCTGCTGCTCGCCGAGGTGGTGGACGCCCGGGTGTACGTGCCGATGCTGGCGGCGCCGCCCCGGCATCGCCTGGCACCGGTGCCCCGGTGGACGGACCGGGCCGCCGCAGAGGCCACCGAGGCGATGGCCGCCGATGCCCGCGGGACCGGGGCGATCCGCTGACGCCCGCCCGGCCGGCGCGCCTGGCCGAGGCACCCGGCCCGAGCCCGGTTTCGGGGTGCGGGGGCCGGGTAGCCGGGCGGGTGACTGACGGGAGGAGCGCGATGCCGAATCCGAGTTCCTGGCTGCCCGAGAAGGCCACGGCGACCGCCGCGGGGGGTCATGTACGCACCGAGGACGGCGGGCTCTCCACGGCTCTGGCGTCCCCACTGGCGCCGCACTGCACCGGTCTGACGCCCGAACAGCTGCTGGCCGCCGCGTTCGCCTCCTGCCTGCACCACGCGGCGGTGGAGGCGGCCGCCGAGATCACCGACGAGGCGCACACCGTCGAGGTGACCGCGGAGGCGAAGCTCGGCCGCGACGACGACGGCCGGTACCGGGCGGACGTGCACGCGGAGATCTCCTCCGCCGGGCTGACCCGGAAGCAGCTGGCCGACCTGGTCGCCAACGCCGACCGGCTCTGGCCGTTCTCCAGCGGCGACGCCAGCCGGCACCGGCTGACCGTCACGCCCGCCGAGAACGGGCGGCGCTGACGCGTCACCAGCGAAAGCCGGCGGTCACCGCCCGGTGGTCGCTGTCCGGGGTGCGCAGCACCCCCGCCCGGGTGGGGGTGAGCCCTCGGTAGAGCACGTGGTCGGGCCGGGTCACCGGCAGCTCCGCCGGCCAGGTGAAGCCGAAGCCCTGTCCGGCGTCGGCCTGCGCGTCGCGCAGCAGCCGGGTGAGCGGGACGAAGACCCGGTCGGTCGGGGCGGTGTTCAGGTCACCGAGCACCACCAGCCGGGACGCCGGGTCGGCCCGCACGGTGGCGGCCAGCGCGGCGAGGGTCTCGTCGCGGGTGGCGGTGTGCCCGGCGCGGGCGGAGCCCAGGTGGACCACGTACACCACCAGGTCGCCCTGCGGGGCGGCGACCACCGCGCGCAGCGCCCGATCCCAGCCCAGACCGGTGTCCACCCCGACGGAGTCCCGGATCGGCCAGCGGCTCCACAGCGCGACCGTCGACACCGCGGCCCGGTGCGGGTACCGCTGCCGCAGCGCGGCGTCGACCCGGTCGTCGTCGTCGACCTCCTGCAGCCCGATCAGGTCCACGTCCACGGCGGCGAGCGCGCCGACCGTCGCGGCCGGGTCGGGATTCCCGGAGCGCAGGTTCTGGCTCGCCACCCGGAGCGAGGGCGGCCCGGCGCCGGCCGCGGACGGCAGCCAGACGCCGCCGTAGAGCCCGACCCAGACGACCGCGGGCAGCAGCACCGCGAGCAGCGCCCACCGGGAGCGGCGCAGCAGCGCCGCGAGCCCGAGCAGGGGTACGCCCAGCCCGAGCAACGGGGTGGCGCTGTCGAGCAGGCTGCCCAGGCCGTGCACGTTGGGCACCGCCCGGTGGCCGACGAGCAGCAGGGCGAGCAGGACGGCGACGGCGCTGACCACCAGCCCTCGCCGGTGCCGGCGCCCGGCCGGATCACCGGCAGCCCGCTCATCGACCATCTGCTCCGTCACCGTCCGCATCGTATCGAGCCGGGGTGGCCGCGGTGGCCGAGATCCCGGTACACCCCGACCACGATCCGGCCGGTTCCACCGGTGGAGTCACGGGCCACAGGTGACGGGGGTACACCTCGGCCGAACGGAGGAGACACGATCGAACCAAGGCAAAAACGATCATCAGTGCCCTTCGTTGGGCCGTTTCCGGCATTGTCGGAAAGTTCGAAAAGCCGGAAGGACCCTTTTCATGATTCGCTGAGCGTAATGACCGGGCGGATCATGGCAAATTGTGGCGCATGCCACTAACCAGCCTGGTGGCAAGCGTCGCGAAGCTTTCTAGCCTCTCCGGGTGCACCCCGACTCCCCCTCGCCCCAGAACCAGACCGCGACCTGCGTCTGTGGCCTGACAGTTGACCCGGCATCAGCCAAACGGAGGACCGCCCGGCACCGGGCCGCAAGGCCGCGGCGCGGCCAGCTCACGTCGACCCCCGCCCGGGTCACCCTCGCGGCCGGCGTGGCCTGCTGCCTCGGCCTGATCGGCGTCGTCGGCACCAGGGACACCGGGCAACGCCACGAGCCGGTCCGCGAGGTGCTGGCCGACCGCGCCGCCACGCAGGAGCGGGCTTCCCGGGCCTTCGAACGGACCGCCGCTCCCCCGGTCGCCGTGCCGGTCACCCCGATCCCGGTCGCCACCCCCAGTCCGACCCCGACCAGGAAGGCGCCGAAGAAGCCGTCCCCGCCCAAGCGTCCCCGCCCGGTCGCCGGTCTCGACCAGCGCCAGATGGACAACGCCAAGGTGATCGTCGACGTCGGCCGGGCCATGAAGATGCCGCGCCGGGCACTCGTCGTGGCCGTCGCCACGGCCATGCAGGAGAGCGACCTGTACAACCTGGCCAGCGACGTCCTGCCGGAGTCATCCGACTACCCGCATCAGGGCAGCGGCTCCGACCACGACTCGGTCGGGCTGTTCCAGCAGCGACCCAGCAGCGGCTGGGGCACCGTCGCCCAGCTGATGCGGCCGGCGTACGCGGCCCGTGCCTTCTTCACGGCGCTCGCCGAGGTGCCGGGCTGGGCGGAGCTCAGCCTGACCGAGGCGGCCCAGGCGGTGCAGGTCTCCGCCTTCCCCGACGCGTACGCGCAGCACGAGGAGCGCGCCACCACGGTGGTGGCCGCGCTCGTCTGAGCCGGGCTCAGGCGGCGCTCCGCTCGGTCGGCCCGGTCGCGGGATCGCCGGGAGCACCCGTGGCCGCCCGGGTCGCCGGCACCCCGGCCGCGGCGGTCGGGGTGTCCGACGGGACCGGTTCGACGCGTGCCCCGGAGAGGATCTCCGCCACCAGGGCCTCCCGGCGGTGCCGGGCCAGCAGCGCCGCCTCGACGTCGCGGCGCGCCCGCAGCGCCTCCGCGTACGCCTGCTCGCGGACCCGGCGGGCCTCCTCCCGAGCGGCCTCCAGCTCACCGCGCGCCCGGGCCAGCAGTTCGGCGGCCTCCCGCTCGACGCGCGTCGCACCGGCCCGCACGGCCGCGGCGTCCTCGTCCGACGCGGTCCGACGGCGCAGGAAGTCGCACAGGTGCGTCGCCTCCTGCCGGATCCGGTCCCACTCGCGACCGGAGCCGGCGGCGCTCTCCGCGCGCGCCGCGAGCCGGACCAACCGGATCCCCAGCTCATCCAGGCAGGAGTCCACCTGCCGCTGGTCGTAGCCGGTCTCAACCACGGAGAACCTCATCCTTGTCGCCCCCCAGGCAGCTGGTGTTTCTTCCCCACCTGCCGATGGTGCTCGGTGGCGGCCACGGCCGCGGCGGTTCGCCAAAAATGTTCAGTATCCGAGCCCGGGGCCGGCCTCCGGCTCAGGAACGCTTCGGCAGCACCACCACACGCCCGAAGAACTCGTCGATCCGGTGCACCACGTCGTTGAAGGCGTCCAGGTCCATCGGCTTCGTCACGTACGCGTTGGCCTGCAGGGTGTAGCTGCCGAGGATGTCGGTGTCGGCGTTGGAGGTGGTCAGCACCACGATCGGGATGGTGCGCAGGTCCTCGTCCTGCTTGACCGTGCCGAGCACCTGCCGGCCGTCCATCCGGGGCATGTTCAGGTCGAGCAGAATGACGTCGGGGCGCCGGGCTTCGCGGTGCCGCCCCTCGCGCCGGAGGAACTCCATCGCCTCCTGGCCGTCGTTGACCACGTCGATAACCTTCTCGACGTCGGAGTCGGCGAGGGCCTCCTCGATCATCAGCACGTCCCCCGGGTCGTCGTCCACCACGAGGATGCGCACGGGGCTCTGGGTGCCTGGACCCATGGGATTACCTGCTTCGTCTCGGCGGCTCAAGGACCGGGTGGTCACCTGATGGCGGGGAAATGTAACCGATCACGGGCCGGCCGGCGCGGCCGGGTCCGCAGCATCTTCCTCGTAGCGCAGTACCTCCGCCAAGCCCGTCAGCTGGAGCACCCGGGCCACCCGGCCGGTCGCGGTGAGGCGTAGCCAGCCTCCCGCGGCGGAGGCGCGGTTGTCGCCACGGACGAAGGCGGCGATGCCGGTCGAGTCGCAGAACGCTGCCCGAACAGATCTTTTGCAGTCCAGCAATTGTACGCGGTCCCCGGGACAAGGGAGGGCCCCCGACCCTGGGACCAGGGGCCGGGGGCCGGGGAGGGTGGCTCAGGAGGCCGGGACGGGTTGCCGGCGCGGGCCGGACTCGCGCAGCTCCGCCGTGGTCGGCGACTCGGCGTCCTCCGGGGTGCCGGAATCAGGCGTCTGGAAGAGATAGCGGACGAAGTTCCCACCCGCCTCGTTGTCGTCCGCTCCGGGCCACTGGCCCACACAGTCGACGCCGATCACCTCGCGGCCGGTGCCGTCGGGCTCTTCCAGCAGCGCCCACAGCGCCACCGGGTAGCAGCGGGTGGCCTCCGGGGTGACCTGCCACCGGGCGTACCAGCCGGGGCGGGCGGGGACGATCTCGATGATCCTCTTCATGACGACCTTTCCTTCCGCGTGCGTCGGAAGTCTTCCGGTCCACTCCGATCGTGGAACACCGGCGGGTGAGGAGTCCTCACCCCCGTCGGATGAAGCTCACCGACCGCCCGGTCCCGTTTCCTTCCGCCCGGCGCCGGGAAGGCGACCCGCGGAAGGCGGAACCGAGGAGGAACGAGGTGCGACGATGCGCAAGCAGATGGAGGGCGACAACCAGCGCCGCCGGGCCCTGGCCCGGGAGGCCCGGGAGCGCGGTCGGCGGCCGAGCCAGACCGGTGCCAGCCTGAGCGCGTCCAAGCAGATCACCTCGCTGGACCAGCGGGAACGATCCGGCCCGCCCCCGGCGGGGCGGCACAAGCCCGACACCACGCGTGGCGGTCCGGCACCGCCGCCGGCCGGTGTCCCGGAACGTCCTCGGCCCCGCCCGGACGAGGCCCCGGGTGCCGGGCGGGTGACCACGCTGGGCTACCGGGATCTCGTCGAGGACGTCAGCCGGCGGGCCGGGGTCGACTTCTCCACCGCCAAGGTGGCGGCGGAGGCGACGGTGCTCGCGCTCGCCTGCGCGCTGGACGAGGCCGCGCGCCGACGGCTGCTCGAGGCGGTGCCGCTGAAGCTGCACGACGTGGTGCCGGTGGAGGGCGTCGGACGACACCGGGACCTGCCCGGCTTCCTGGCCGAGGTGGGCCGCCGCAGCCGCCTCACCCCGGAGCAGGCGCGCTACCAGGCCGAGGCGACCCTGGCCGCGTTGGCGGACGCCGACGGCGAGCTGGTCGAGTCGCTGCACGTACCGGACGGGCTGCGGGACCTGCTGGCGCCACCGTCTCCCGGCGGCGGCCTGGTGGGGCCCAAGTCCGCCACCGCGCCGCTGGACGAGCAGGAGCTGCGCGACGTGCTCGCCCGGCTGCCGTACTGGTCCAGTGACCGGCAGTCGCTGGTGCGCACCATCGAGCTGCCGGCCGGCAACCTGGACCGGGTGCTCGACCGCCTCGACCAGCTCCGGGCCGAGACCGGGCGCGCCCCGCAGATCGGCCGACCCGACCCGGACAGCGCCGTGATCACGGTACAGACCCAGCAGGTCGACGGGGTGACGGCGCTGGACGTGGACCTGGCCCGGCGGATCGACGACGCCATCGACGAGGCCGGCGCCGGCATCAACGCCGGGTGAGCCGGCCCCGGGCCGGCGGGCACCGCGCCCGCCGGCCCGGACACCGGCTGACCGTGCGCCCCTACATCGTGTGGATGATCAGCCCGATGTGGGTGAAGTAGTTCAGCGCCCCGAACAGGGTGAAGGCGATGCCGGCGATCGCCCAGGCGACCCCGACGATCGCCAGCAGCACCCGGTTCAGCCGGATCAGGGCGAACGGGGTGAGCACGGCACCGATCCCGACGAGGACGTAGAGGCCGGAGATGAAGGTCGCCTCGATCAGCGGGTACTCCGCGAAGGCGCCCGAGATCGGCTCCTGGGGCGGCGCGGCGAAGAGGGTGTAGGTCCACCCGGCCGCGGCGATGCCGAAGCAGGCCAGCCCCAGCGCGAACACGAAGATCGAAATCGGCCAGAGCAGGCGGCGCACCTGCTCGGTCCGGAGCCCGCCGTCCTCCAGCGACGCCTCGGCGAAGACCGCACCGCGCCGCCAGAGGACGATCGCCGCACCGAGCATCAGCGTCCCGAAGCCGAGCGCCGGCTCGCCGAAGATGATGTTGTCGAAGGCGAAGCCGCCGGGCGCGAGCGGCCAGGTCAGCGTCATGTGCAGGCCGGTGACGAAGAGGATCGCGCCCAGGATCGCGAAGGCGATCGCCCAGCCCTCGGTGGCGATCGGCCGGTCCGTCATCATCTGCCAGCCGAGCGCCACGATCAGCAGCAGGCCGACCCCCGCGGCCAGCGCCATGATCGTGTTGTACGTGGGCATCTCCGCCCAGTTGATTTTCAGGCCCTGCTGGGCCAGTGTCCCGGACATCCCGTCCTCCCTCGCCTACGCTGCCTCTGCCGCACGGGCCACGCGCGTGGTGCGGCGGAAACGCACGGGCGGGTTCCCGCAATCGGGGGAGGAAAACCAGCGGCGGTCGGGCTGGGCGTCCGACCACCGGGCCCGGGGCCGTCACCCGCCGTGGGTCAGCCGCGGTGCACCACCTCGGGCGACTCGCTCTCCAGCGGTACGGCGTGCGCCGGCACCAGGCCGAGCCGCACCGCCGGGCGGGGCAGGCTGGCGTCGAGCAGCCAGTCGGCAGCCACCCGGGGCCGGTTCCCCGGCATGGCGAACAGGTGGTATCCGCGGGTGACGGCCTTCGCCGGCAGGCCGGACAGCGACACCTTCAGCGGGTTGGCCGCCGCCTCCTTGCCGCCCAGGTCGACCACCCAGCCCAGGTCGTAGTGCTTGTACGGCTTCCGGGTGCCCTGCCCGTACGAGGCGGCGATGTTGTGCGCCGCAAGCTTGCCCTGGCGCTGCGCGTGCTGCGCGGTCATCGCACAGATCTGCCCGGGCCGGCTCGGGTCGGGCACCGCCGCCGCGTCGCCGCAGGCGTACACCTCGGGGCGGCCGGGCACGGTGAGGTACTCGTCGACCACCAGCCGCCCCCGCTCGGTACGCAGTCCCAGCTCGGCGACGAACGGGTCGGGACGCACCCCGACGCACCAGATGAGGCTGCACGTGGGGACGTACTCGCCGTCGGTGAGCATGACCCCGTCCGGGGTGGCCTCGGAGACCGAGGTGCCCATCCGCACGTCCACCCCACGCCGGCGCAGCACCCGGTCGGCGGTGGTGGACATCCGCTGGTCCAGCTCGGGCAGCACCCGGGGCGCCACGTCGAGCAGCATCCAGCGCGGGCGGACCTTGAGGTGGGGGCGCTGGGCGATGAGGCGGTCGGTGAAGAGCTGCCCGTGCGCGGCGACCTCGGTGCCGGTGTAGCCGGCGCCCACCACCACGAAGGTGGTCCGCGCCCGCTGCTCGGCCGGGTCCTCGGTCAGCTCGGCCAGCTCGATCTGCCGGACCACGTGATCGTGCAGGTAGAGCGCCTCGGGCAGGCCGCGGAAGCCGTGCGCGTACTCGGTCACCCCGGGGATGGGCAGCAGCTTGTTGACGCTGCCGACGGAGAGCACCAGCCGGTCGTACGCGAGCCGGCCGTGGTCGCCCTCCGGCGAGTGGTAGCCGACCCAGCGGTTCTGCAGGTCCACCTGGTCCGCCTCGCCGATCACCACCCGGACCCCGTTCAGGGTGCCGGCGAGCGGCACGGCGATCCGGGTCGGCTCGACCACCCCGGCGGCAACCTCGGGCAGCAACGGCAGGTAGAGAAAGTAGTCGGTCGTGTTCAGCAGGACGATCTCCGCCCGCTGGCCGGCCAGCCGGCTCAACGTCTTCGCCGCGTGGTATCCGGCGAACCCGGCCCCCACGATCACCACACGAGGTTTCGTCATGCCCGCTGCCGTTCCCGTCGCCACGCCCGGCAAACGTAGCGGTCGCGGGCCGACTCCTTCCGTCGGGTGAACATAGACAGCGCTACATGCGGCCGGGCAGCATGCGGTCATGAACAGTCACACCGGACACGGGCATCCCACGAGGACGACCCGGCGCACCTTCCTGACCGCCTCCGCCGCGGCCACCGCCGCCACCGTCGCCGCGCCGCTCGCCGCCACGCCGGCCGCCGCCGAGGAGACCGTCTCGCCCCCCGGCCCCGGCCATCCGCTACAGCCGCAGCAGCCGGACCGGGAGCTGACCGCGCTGCTGCGCGAGGTCGACCGGGACCGGATCGAGGCCACCGTACGCCGGCTGGCCGCGTTCGGCACCCGGCACACCCTCTCCAGCCAGGACGACCCCGTCCGGGGCATCGGCGCCGCCCGGGACTGGATCTACGACCAGCTCTCCGGGTACGCCGCCGCCTCGGGCGGCCGGATGACCGTCGAGCTCCAGTCGTACGTGCAGCAGCCCGCCTCCCGGATCCCGACCGCCACCAGGATCACCAACGTGGTGGCCACCCTGCGCGGCGACGTCACCCCCGACCGGGTGTACGTGATCACCGGCCACTACGACTCCCGCGCCACCGACGTGATGGACGCGGTGAGCGACGCCCCGGGCGCCGACGACGACGCCTCCGGCGTGGCGGTGGTCATGGAGCTGGCCCGGGTGATGGCGACCCGGCGCACCGAGGCCACCATCGTCTTCGCCGCCGTCGCCGGGGAGGAGCAGAACCTGTACGGCTCGGCGTACCTGGCGAAGCAGCTCAAGGCGGCCGGTGCCGATGTCCAGGGGATGTTCAGCAACGACATCGTCGGAAGTAGCACCGCCGACGACGGCACCCGCGACCCGCGTAGCGTCCGGCTCTTCGCCGAGGGCGTGCCGACGGCGGAGACCGCGTCCGAGGCGAGCACCCGGCAGTCCGTCGGCGGCGAGAACGACTCGCCCTCCCGACAGCTCGCCCGGTTCGTCAGCGACGTGGCGGACAACGGGGCCACCGGGATGCGGGTCCGCGTGATCTACCGCCGGGACCGTTACCTGCGCGGCAGCGACCACATCTCGTTCCTGCGCGAGGGCTGGCCGGCGGGCCGGTTCACCGAGCCGAACGAGGACTTCGCCCACCAGCACCAGGATGTCCGGGTGGTCGACGGCGTCCAGTACGGCGACCTGCCGGAGTTCTGCGACTTCGACTACATCACCCGGGTGGCCCGGGTGAACGGCGCGACGCTCTGGTCGCTGGCGCAGGCGCCGGGCACCCCGAAGCGGGTCACGGTCGTCACCACCAACCTGACCAACGACACCACCCTGCGCTGGCAGCGCGGCCCCGAACCGGACCTCGCCGGCTACGAGGTGGTGTGGCGGGAGACCACGGCCGCCGAGTGGCAGAAGGTGCTACCGGTCGGTGACGTCACCGAGGTGACCATCGACCTCTCCAAGGACAACGTCTTCTTCGGCGTACGGGCCGTGGACCGGGACGGGCACCGCAGCCCGGTCGCCTTCCCGAAGCCGGGCAGCTGACCGGAACACCACGTCGCGGGCCCCGCCAGCATCGGACGCTGGCGGGCCGACGTACACGAGGATGCCGACTTCTTCTATCGCTCCGGCCGGGGCGG